>WBUH01000004.1 GCA_008933805.1 Bacteroidota bacterium | reverse complement strand
ACGGTTCAGGAACTTCAACCTCAGCTACTCCTAACTATGCATACGGTAGTGCGGGTTCATACATGGCAACTCTTCGTGTAACCGATTCAAAAGGATGTATGCAAGAGATTACCAAACCTGTAACAACCTCAGCTAAACCAACTGCTGATTTCAGCTTCCCAACTTTAGCATGTAGCCAAAAACAAGTAGCGTTTACCAACACTTCAATCCCTTCGGGCAATACCGGATATGCATGGAAGTTTGGTAACGGTAATGTAGCTCAAGAGGTTTCACCAATTAACAACTACGCTACTCCCGGAACTTACCAAGTAACCTTGGTTGCTTTGAACGAATACGGTTGTGCTGACTCAATATCTAAAGCACTTACTTTAGTTGAAGCTCCGGTTGTAAACTTTACCACTAATGCAGCTTGCGTTGGTGAGCCTGTAAGCTTTACTAACACTTCAACCGAACCCGCAGGAACAACAGTTACTTATAGCTGGGATTTTGGTGATGGCGGAACTTCATCAACTAAAAACGAAACGCATACATTTTTGGGAACTGATAGCTACAAAGTTGTACTAAAAGCTATGTCGACCAATGGTTGCGAGAACTCTAAAGAAGTATTGGTGGCAATGGCTGAAAGGCCCATCGCTTCATTCAATGCTCCTCAAAACTCTTGCGTAGGCCAATTGGTTGAATTTAAAAATGGCTCAGTAGCTAACCAAAGTACTTTGACCTATGACTGGGATTTGGGTAACGGAACTTCAACCGTTGCTGAACCTACAACTACCTATACTACTGCCGGTACTATGACTGTGAAACTAACTGTTTCAACTACACAAGGTTGTTCAGAAACAATCACCAAGTCAATCGCGGTAGCAAACACACCTAACAGTAACTTTACTTTTGAATCAGCTAAAACCGGTGATGGAACTATTACCTTTAAGCCTGAAGCTCCAAATGGTTCAGGTGAATACCTATGGCTGTATGGCGATGGTAGCACCAGTGCTGATAAAGGCAACCATAACTACCGTTTCTTTGCAGCAACAGGTATTTTCAAAATCACCCTTAAAATAACCGATAACGGTTGTTCATCATACACTACTAAAGATTTCTCACTTAACACCACAGGTATAAATGATGCAAGCGCTGCTAACATTGTTATATACCCTAACCCTAGTGCAGGAAACTTTGTAGTTGATATGGGAGCTGATGCCGCGCAACAAGTTGTTGTTACTAACGTAGCCGGTCAAGTGGTAAGGCAATACAATGCTGAATCATTTGTGAACGGTAAGTTGGCAATAGACCTAACCGAAGCATCGGCAGGTGTTTATTTTGTTCAAGTGCAAAATAACGGAGCTGTAGCCACACAAAAAATTACGATTTCACGATAACTGTCTGTTTCTTATGTAAAAGGCCTCCCGAATTTTCGGGCGGCCTTTTTATTTTATGAGGGTTTGTGCTGATTTTGTGACATATAGTGTTTTATATTTTATTTAATTAACTTTGATAGTATTTTATTATACCTTTAAGAGGCTATATGGCATATCTCTACCGTCGGCTACAAAACATAGGCGCATACTTTGTTTTGGTAGTAGGGTTCATCCTTACTACTGCGGTGAGTGCTGTTGCCCAGCCGTTAGCAGGTAGTTATACTATTAATCGTTTAGCTTCTCCAAGTACCACCAACTTCATTTCTTTTCAATCGTTTTTTACCCATGCCGCTTCGGTTGGGGTAAGCGGAGCAGTATCTGTAAACGTATCAAACGGCCCTTATATTGAGCAGGTTCAAATTGATGCCATTAGTGGAGTAAACTCTATAAACACCATTACTGTACAAGGCAATAATCAAATCCTCAGTTATGATTATACGGGTTCAATTGCAGCAAACGGATACACCCTCAGGCTTAACGGCGCTGATTATATAACAGTTAAGAACCTTGAGATTAGGGCAATAAACAGCACCCATTCATGGGGTGTACACATAACAAACAACGCCGATAACAATAAACTTGAGGATTGCACAATAGTAATTCCTAATAACACTACTTTTAACAATACAAGCGGGGGCATTGTTGTTTGCTCTTCACTATCAAATCCGTTTTCATCAGGTGCGGCAGCAACAAACCTTACCCTTCAGGGCTGTATTGTTTCGGGCAGTGCGGGCGGTAGTCCTTGGTACGGTATCTTTCTAAACCCCCAGTCGTCAGGCTCAGTAGCCTCTAACATGCTGATTAAGAACTGCCATATTAGGAGCTTTAGGGAAACAGGTATTTACATGACCAATTGCAGGGGAGCGGCCATAACACAAAACCATGTCTCGAGACCCTTGTTGCAAAATATTTCAAATAGCAACGGTATCGCCGCAATAAACGCTAACAGGGAATGTGTGATTGAGGGGAATCGTATTTATGACTGCTTTAAAAGTGTAATCTCATCATCACTGTTTGTAGACTTTTACGGGCTAAACATCCAAAACGCCACCGATGCGCGTATTGCAAACAACATTATTTACGAAAACAGCAATCAAGGCAAATGGTATGGTGTTTACCTTAGATGTTCTCCGAATGTAAACATATTGCACAACACAATTTCTAACGATAATGCTTCTACAACTTCGGGCAGTATATTTGGTTTCTATCACGAAAATGCCTGCGCGTCATCAGGTTCAGCATTTAAGAACAATATTGTGTCACTTGTTAGGGGAGGTACAGCCACCCGCTACGCAGTGTATCAAGACGGTTCGGCTATAGACATTGACAACAACAACCTGTTTGTTTCATCAGGCTCAAACTCATACATCGGTTTTACAAACAGCCAGAGCTTTCAAACATTAATCGGGTGGCAGGGAGCAACAGGTTCAGGTTCACCGTTTGATAAAAACTCAGTATCACATACACCTAAGTTCTCAAATCTTGCCTCGGGTAATTTAACCCCCGAAAACATAATGGTGGATGGAGTTGGTGCTACATGTATTGTCACTACCGACTTGAACGGTAGCGCAAGAGATGTTACCAAGCCAGACCCCGGAGCTTTTGAATTTACAATTGATGCTAACGTAAGCCGCGCAATACTTAACAGTAACGGATGCCAAGGCTCTGCTGATAGTATGCGGGTAATGATTAGGAACAACTCAATATTGGATATATCCAACTTTGATGTTGTGTACTCATTAAATGGCGGTACTCCCGTAACGCAAAAGTATGCAGGTGTAATACGTGCAGGCGATTCTGCATTGTTCACATTCAGCAAGCCCGTAGCATACACCACTGTTGGAGTTTACTCGATAGTAACCCGTATCGGTCTTAAACCAGACATTGGCCCGTATCATATTAATGTACAGGCCGCGCCAATTGGCGGGGTTTTGACAATGGGCAACCCTTTCAACGGATTATTTGTTGGCGGCACAACTATAGAGCCTGATATTGTGGCTGCCCCTGATACCATAACGTATGAGTTTCAAGCAGCTCCAAATTTCCCATACTCGCAGTATGGAGTTACATGGGGGATTAAGAATGTATCGGCCAATATTATTGGCGGGGGCAGTTTAAATGCCGGTGATACAGCTTGGATTGCACCCGTATCGGGTGGGAATGGTAAACTAAGGTACAGGCCGTCTTCATCACAAACCGGAAAGCGCGTTGAGATGGGCTTGATAGCGTACGCTATTGCCAGCAATTGCAATGCTCCCGTGGTACTTCGTGAGGTATTGGTAAGCCCAAGACCCAAAGCCATATTTACCCAAGTTAATGTATGCGAAGATGCAGAAATGAAGTTTGCCAACGGTTCATCCATTAGTTTAGGCACCCTTCGTTTTTTATGGAAGTTTGGCGACGGTGATACAAGCAGCATCCCGCATCCTTCAAAAAAATACAAGTTGGCAGGCGTGTACAATGTTACGCTTATTGCTATTTCTGACAGAGGTTATATAGATAGCATTACCAAAGCGGTTACCGTGTACCCTAACCCAAAGCCCGACTTTTTGTATGGCAATAAATGCCAAGGTGTAGATATTAACTTTAATAACCAAAGCGTGGTTGCTAACGGTGGCGCTATGTATAGCTGGAACTTTGGTGATGGCTTTGGAGGGTCGGTTGCCGCAAACCCGTCTTACCTATACAATAACCCAAACATATACTTTGTTTCCCTAACAATTCTTGATGCTATGGGTTGCAGGGCTACGGTTACAAAGCCTGTTACATTTTCGCAAAAGCCGGTGTCAAACTTCTCAATCCCTTCACAGCTATGCAGTCAAAAAGATATTTCGTTTACCAATAATACCATACCGGCCGGATCAACAGGCTATGTATGGGTATTTGGTGATGGAGACACTGCTACAGGTAAACACATCGACCACAACTATAACCAGCCGGGTGATTATACTGTACAACTGATTGCGCGCAACCAGTTTGATTGTGTTGATACTGCAACAAGAATCCTTAAAATAAAACAAACCCCTAACGTTGAGTTTGCTTTGGATAATCAATGCGCTCAAAGTTTGATAAACTTTACCAATCTTACCGTAGAGCCTCCGGGTGAAACCGTTTCGTATTTGTGGGCTTTAGATGGCCGGCAGGATACAGCCAAACACATTACCCATGCGTTTTCATCGGTTGGTGAGTTTGAAGTGGTGCTTAAAGCAGATGGTGGCAACAATTGTGCGTCTGAGATTAAGCGCAAGTATGTTATATCAGAAAAACCGATTGCCAACTTCTCAACCAGGCTTACTGCTTGTGTGGGTGATGTAATAACACTAAGCAACGGTACTGTAATAAACAACGGAAGTTTGAGCTATTTGTGGCAGTTGGGCAATAGCGATACCTCAACCAACGCCAACCCTGATGTGGTGTATAACACCCCGGGAACATATACAGTGAAGCTTAAAGCCCAATCGGGGATAGGTTGTAGCGACTCAACTGAGCGGACTATTCGTATTGCGGAACTTCCGCTAAGTGATTTTGCTATTAAATCAGCCGGAACGGGTGACGGAAGCATCGTATTCACACCGCTTATTGTTAACGGTACAGGGCAATACAACTGGTGGTATGGCGATGGACAAAACAGCCAGAACAAAGATGAGCATACGGTTAAGTATTCGTCTACAGGCATATTTACAGTAACTTTAAGGGTATCAAAAGACGGTTGCTCATCGTTTACTACTGAGAAGGTGTATATAAACCCATTGAGCGCACGCATACCTGCTGAGCAGATGGGCGTTACTATTTACCCAAACCCAACAAGCGGAACAACATATATTAAGTCGGAAATTGAGATTAATACCATTAATGTTTTTAATATTACGGGACAGTTAATATCTCGCCCTGTTCTTGGTGAAATATCCGATAAATACTACAGTTTAAACCTTGACAGTCTTAAGCAAGGGGTATATTTTATAGAGGTAATATCATGTGATATTGTAGGAATATATCGTATTTTAGTAATAAATTAGACAAACACAACACTCTGTATGTGTTGATTTCATTGGTTTGTCAAAACAATTTAATATTTTATTTATTGAAATTAAAACACGTTAAATAACTCTTTAATAGTGTTGTTTAATGCTTGTTAAGGGCGTTTCTGCAGAATTTTTAGCAAACATCTACCCCTTTACCCCTCTATTTATGTTGTAATATGTTTAAAATCAATAAATTATGAATTTTTATTCTGTTGATCCATACACGCATTATAAATTGCATGAAAAACATCAACAACTACAATTAACTACACTTAAATTAACTTTTATTTACTTAAATGATACTTTAATGTACTAAAAATGATACATTAGATTTCGTTTTTGAAGTTTTCTTACATAAAAGTAAGTTTTTTGTTAATTTTTTATTGTTTTTAATGTTTTTTGTGTAATTTCGGTGTTCAATTAAAACTTAATCCTTTTCTATGGAAAACATTTACAAGGTAGTTAGCAGGTACACATTGGCCTGTTTAGTAGTAACCCTCTTAACAGCTCTTACAGCAGGTAGAGGTTATGCTCAGCTTAATGGGAGCTACACGATCGACAAAGCATCCGCAGCATCGTCAACCAATTACACCACCTTCCAGTCGTTTTTCAACGCGTTGTCCTCATCAGGAGTAAACGGCAGTGTAAACGTAACTGTACTAAACGGTCCTTATACCGAGCAAGTAGTGGCCAACGCCATCCCCGGTGCAAGTGCATCCAACAAAATCACTATTAACGGTGGCGGACAAATCCTACAATTTACATCCACTACCTCAACAGCACAGCACACGCTGCGTTTTAACGGTGCAGATTATGTAACCATCAACAACCTTTATATAAAGGCGTTGGGTACTACTTATTCATGGGGTGTACACTTTATGAATGCGTCGTATTACAACACGCTTGACGGGTGTACTGTAGAAATTACCAATAACACCAGCACAACTGCTGCCAACAACATTGGTATTAATATGTGTAACAGCACCTCATCAAACACCACTTTGGGAGATGCGGCTAAGTACATTACCGTAAAAAACAGTACTATTAAAGGAACGGGTGCAACCCGCGGACCTGTGGTAGGTATTCAGGTAACTGCCCAATCACAAAACGTGGATGGTTTTATTACTTTGGAGAAGAACATCATCCAAGACTTTTACCAATACGGTATCTATATTTACTACAACAGTAAAGTAGATGTATTAAACAACGACATTTCACGTCCTACCCGTACTAACTCAACTACCACTTACGGTATCAATATGTACTACTATTGCTACCGCAACAACATTGTCGGAAACAAGATTCACAACTTGTTTACCTCGATGACTACATTAACCAGCACTACCTATGGTATCTATTGCTACTATAACTATAGCGGTGCCAGTAACTCAGTAGTTGCTTCAAACGCTATTTATAATATAGAGCATAACGGAGCTTTGTATGCATTGTATGCTTACTACCCCTTTGGTATCCAGTTTGCACACAATACTGTGTCTGATGATTTAGCAGCTACTAATACCTCAGTAAGGTATTGTATGTACTTATATAGCGGTACAACTTCAATGACAGGTACTTCTGTGGTTAACAACGTGTTTTCAAACACCCGCCCCGGTGGTACCCGCTATGCATATTACTATTATGCTAGCATTCCTGTAATTGATAACAACAGCTATTATATTAATGGTACAGGCAGTACAAACTACATTGCTACAGGTATTACTCTTTACACCGACTTTGCTTCATGGAAAGCCGGCACAGCAAAAGATGCGAATAGTGTTTTCACCAATCCAAAATTTGCAAACGTAACTACAGGAGATTTGACACCTACAACTGTTCAGCTTGATGGGCAGGGTGCAACAGGTACCGGTGTTTTGAAAGACGTAAACGGTAACAATTACAGTTTGACAGACCCCGATCAAGGTGCGTTTGTAACAGATGTAAATGCCAACGTAACCCGTTTAACTCTTGCCGGAACCAGCAACTGCCAAATGCAAGTTGAAGAAGTGAAAGTATGGGTGAAAAACAGCTCACCTTATGCTCAATCAGGATTTAATATGTCTTACCGTGTAAACAGCGGTACTGAAGTTGTAGAACCTTTTACCGGCACATTGAACCCCGGTGACTCAGCCCAGTTTACTTTTGCTCAAAAACTAACCTACAATAACTCTGGCGCATACACTTTCCAAGCAAGGATTAAAGGTAAACCTTATGTAGGACCTTATGTAGTGAATGTTAACGCTGCTCCATTGGGTGCAGAGTGGATGAAAGGCACTAAATTCAGCGGTCAGTTCTTCTCAGGTAATATGGCCGACCCTGATATTGTGGCCAGCCCCGATACTGTTGACTTTAACTTATTAGCGCCAACAGGATATACCGATGGTGAGTATGGCACAAAATGGACGTTGAGTTCAGTAACTGCACAAACTTCTGGCGGATTTACTATTCCTGCTTCTGATTATACTATTACTCCTGCTAACGGCTCACAAAAACTTCGCTTGCGTGTTAAGCCAAGCAGCACATTTACTGATAGCTTCCTTGTATTTACCATCAGGGTATATTCAAACACTACTTTGTGTTATGCTCCTGACATTAAAAGGGTGATATTTGTTGCTCCTCGTCCTGTTGCAGGTGCAGATGTAAGTGATTTTTGTGACGGAGATGCAGCAGTATTTGCCAGCACATCAACCATCAGCTCAGGAACTATGAGCTACCACTGGGATTTTGGTGACGGAACTCAAAGCAACTATGCAGATAATAACAAGAAATATGCTACTTACGGTACTTACAACGTAAAACTAACAGCAACCTCAAACTACGGATACAGCTCAAGCATTACTAAAACTGTGAACGTATACCGCAAACCTTCTGTAAACTTTACCCATGGCAACGTTTGTTTGGGTAGTGCAGTACCTTTTGCTGATAACTCAACTATCTACAATGGTACAGCAAGCTACAACTGGAGCTTTGGCGACGGTTCAGGAACTTCAACCTCAGCTACTCCTAACTATGCATACGGTAGTGCGGGTTCATACATGGCAACTCTTCGTGTAACCGATTCAAAAGGATGTATGCAAGAGATTACCAAACCTGTAACAACTTCAGCTAAACCAACTGCTGATTTCAGCTTCCCAACTTTAGCATGTAGCCAAAAACAAGTAGCGTTTACCAACACTTCAATCCCTTCTGGCAACACCGGATATGCATGGAAGTTTGGTAACGGTAATGTAGCCCAAGAGGTTTCACCAATTAACAACTACGCTACTCCTGGAACTTATCAAGTAACCTTGGTAGCATTGAACGAATACGGTTGTGCTGACTCAATATCTAAAGCACTTACTATTGTAGAAGCTCCTGTACCAAACTTTACTATCTCAGGCCAATGTATCGGCGAAAACATTAATTTCACCAATACTACTACTGAACCAGCCGGAACCACTGTAAACTATAGTTGGAGTGTTAACGGCTCAACTTCATCAAGCAAAGATGCTAGCACAATGTTTACTGCTGTAGGCGACTACGAAGTGATTCTTACTGCTTCATCAACCAACATGTGCGTTGCTGAATTGAAGAAAATGGTAAGCTTTACTGAAAAACCAATTGTAAGCTTCAGCATCAAAGAAAATGCTTGTGTAGGCGATAATATTGAGATTACTAACAGCACAGTTGCTGCAGGCAGTTCATTGTCTTATGCATGGGATTTGGGTAATGGTACATCAACCGATGCACACCCAACTACCACGTATGCAACTCCCGGCACATACGCTGTGAAACTGGTTGCAACCACCGGTGCAGGATGTAGCGAAACTCAGAGCAAAAACATTGTAATTGCTCAAACTCCATCTAGCGATTTCAATATCGAATCGGCCAAAACCGGCGACGGCGGCATCAAGTTTACACCAATGAGTGCAAACGGAAGCGGCTCATACATGTGGTTCTATGGTGATGGCAGCACAGGTACTGACAAAGATGGCCATACCTATAAATACATGGGCTTGGGTATCTTTAAAGTAACGCTTAAAATATCTGACAACGGTTGCTCATCAACCACAACCAAAGAAGTTAAGATAAATGTAATGGGTACTGAAAACGTTTCGAACGAAGGTATGTTCGAAGCTTATCCAAATCCTGTTTCATCAACTTTGAACATAAAACTAACCGGCGCCCAAACAGCAAATACTATTAAGGTACTTAACATGTTAGGTCAGCAAGTATTGGTACATACTGTAACAGATGCTACCCAAAATACTTTTGCCCTTGACCTTAGCAACGAAACTGCGGGTGTTTATTTTGTATATGTAACTACTGAAAACGGTACTTACAATACTAAGTTTACCATCACCCGTTAATTAAGCCACCAAAAAAGCAATTTTTTGGCAGTTACACAGCGCAGAGATGCGTTTGTGTAACTGCTTTTTTGTTTTATAAGGGTGTCTTTTTTTAATTTTATGACATTACAGCAACAATCTTTTTGAGGGTGATAATTTATAATGTTGGCATTCCGGAATTCATAACAATATGATAATTATACTGTAACGTTTGAAAAAGATTTCATCACTACAAAAATGACATTTCAACTTTTAAAAAAAGTTGCAAAATTTTTACACTTAGTTTACCTTGCATTTTATGACTCTGTAAAAAGAGACGTTCTTTATGCACTTGAATATTAAGGTAGATATGAAAAAAACTTTTACAAACCAATGGACTAAAATCGCAATTGTGGGCATCTTGCTCACGTTTGCAACACTTTGGGGCAACTCCCTAAGTGCCCAAACTAACTTAGCTCCGCTAGCTACAACTAACGGACAAGGATCAGGGGGTACAACTCCCTACCTATGGAACTGGAACACCATTAATGATGGTAACCTTGGTACATGCGGTACACAAACTGCATTTATCTGGACCAACTCTCCCCCAAACGGTACTGAATACATGGAGTGGGAGTGGAACCAACAGTATCCTATTGATAAAATTACCATACACCATGCTGAAACCGGCGGTAGGTTTTTGACCGGCGGTACTATTCAGTACTGGGATGGTTCTACATGGGTAAACCACTACACATTCTCAGGCTTGCCTCAAGTTTGTACTAATGATGTTGTGTTCCCTATTTGTGTAACCAACAAATTGAGGCTTGCCAACTGGGTTCCCGGCACCGGCCAAAACTCAAACTTAAACTACCGCGAAATTCAAATTTGGCAAGGTGCAAGACCCGGTACTCACGCTCAGTTGATGAACACAGGTATGAAAGCCCTTAACTGCGGTTCAACTACCGATTCAGTTTCTGTTCAAGTGCGTAACATTGGTTTAACCACTCTTACTACATTTTGGGTAGGTACTACTGTTACAGGTACAGTAAATGGTTCAGCGTTTAGCTTAACTGACAGCGTTCAATACAACGGAAGCCTTATCACTGGTAAATCAGTTACATTATACGTTGGTCGTATCAACAACATCAACGGTTCTAACGTAACTATTACTTCTTGGGTTCACGCCCCCGGTGATGCTGACCCAACAGACGATTCAAAAACAATCAACCTTAAAACATTGGGTGGTGTAACATCAAACCCATCTCCTGTTAACAACTCACGTTGCGGTTCTGGTTCAGTAACTCTTTCAGGCGGTGCCGTTAGCGGTAACACTGTATTCTGGTACGACCAACCAACAGGCGGTAATCTTTTGGGTATAGGCGGATCATTCAAATCCCCTGATGTAGCTGCTCCAACTTCACGTACATTCTACGCAGCAGGTGCTAAAATATCAGGCGACTCTGCACTTACTACAGGCTATGCAGGTACTTCTTATTCAGGTGCAGGCTTTTCTGGTGGTAACATGTTTGATGTAACTGTGAAAAAAGGCCTTGTGGTTGATAGCTTTGGTTTACACATTAACCAAACTAACATCCAAAGGGTAACTATCTACATGAAAACCGGTTCATACAGCGGTTCAACTACAAATGCCGGTGCTTGGACTTTGGTAGAACGTAAAGAAATCAAATCAAAAGGCTTTGGTGCTGCTACCAGCTTTGTGCTAAGCAAACCATTGGTATTGAGTGAAGGTAACTATGCATTTTATATCTATGCAAACGAAAACCTTATCAACCAACAACAAATAGCTAAATCAAACTCGATTATCGAAAATACAGCAATTGCTACCCTTCATGGCGAAGCGTTGCGCGATACCTTTGCTACTGTTATTACTCCATCAACTAACCAAACTTTCGTTTGGAACGGTTCTTTCTACTACCACGAAGCTTGCCCAAGCGGCACACGCCTTCCAGTAGTTGCAACTGCTAAGCCTTTGGCTATTGGTGCTACTTTAGCAAAAGGTTCTAACTTTAAAGGTACTTACGATGCAGGTACTACTAACCAACCTGATATTGTTGCTAACCCCGATGATATCGAGTATGAAATTACACCTCCTACAGGTTTTGTAAACTCAGGACACGGTTCATCAGGTGCTTGGGTAATTTCATCAGTTATTGCACGTACAGTTAACGGTACTACTATCCCTAGCGGTGATATTACTTTAACCAACCCCGGTTCTGCTAATGGTAAATTGAAATACAAACCATCAGCTAACTATACCGACAGTATGATTAGGGTGCTAATCAACATCCGCAGGAACGATAACGGTTGCGATACCGTACTTGAGCGTTACATTTTTGTAGCTCCACGTCCTGATGCTGATTTCACTTTCACTACTCCTTGCGACGGTGATTATGTAGATTTCACTAACGGTAGCTCAATTCAATCAGGAACAATTTCTTACGATTGGAAATTTGGTGATGGTAACTCATCAAACAATGCTGATCCTTCACACTTGTACGGTGCATTCGGTACCTACAACGTAAAACTATATGTAATTTCTAACTACGGATATGTTGATTCAATCACCAAATCTGTAATTGTTAACAGGGTTCCGACTGCCGGCTTTACTTTCGTTAATGCTTGCGAAGGCGCAGCAGTAACAATGACCGATGCATCTGTAGTACCATCAGGTGCTCCATCATACGTATGGAACTACGGTGATCAAAGTGCAACCGGTACAGGAGCTACTACTTCAAAATCATACGCACAACCCGGTATTTACCCAGTAACTCTTACTGTAACAGTAAACGGTTGTTCAAACACCACCACTCAATATGTAACTCAGGCCCCTCGCGGTATTCCTTCGTTTACAGTTGATTTGGGTAACTGCGATAACAAAGATGTGAAGTTTACTAACACCAGCACAAAACCTGAGTTTGGCGATTACGCTTACCAATACAAATTTGGTGATGGTTCTACCGCTACCGGTCCTGTTGTTGTTCACACATACAACACATTCAGCAGCTACAACGCTGTTTTGGTTGCCTCAACTGAGTTGGGTTGCGTGGATAGCACAGTAGTTAGCGTGTCATTGCGCGAATCTCCTAAGCCTGTTTTTGCTGCTACCGGCGGTACTTGTACTAACGAAACATTGAATTTCTCTAACACTACTAACGTTCCTGCCGGCTCAATCAACACTTACGAGTGGAGTTTTGGTGATGCGTTTACATCAACTGATGCTACTCCTTCACACAGCTATGCTGCTGCCGGAACTTACACTGTGAAGTTGAGGGCAATCAGCAACAACGGTTGCGAAGGTGTTAAAGAAAGCGATGTTACAGTTAACCTTAAACCTACTGCTGATTTTGTTGTTGACAGGGTTTGCTTGGGTAAACCATCTGAGTTTAAAAACAACTCAACCATCAGCACAGGTACACTAAGCTATACTTGGAACTTTGGTAACAGCAACACTTCAACTTCAACCAATCCATCAGAAACTTACACCAGCGCAGGTAGCTATAATGTTACAATGATTGCATCAACCGGTGCCGGATGTTCTGATACTGCAACTGCAACCGCTGTGGTAGCAGCTATACCAGCAGTTAATATTGCTATTGCATCAAACGCTACAGGCGACGGTACAATGAAATTCTCTACCAACACAACAAATGTTACTTACAAGTGGCTATTTGGTGATGGTGGTTCATCAGAAGTACAAAACCCTGTTTACAAATTCCCATTTGGTGCAAAATGGAGCGTTAAGTTGATTGTAACTTCTCCAGAAGGTTGTGTTAACATGGCCAGCACTGATGTGTTTGTTAACCCACTATCTGCTGAAAGCGTTAACAACGCAAACATGGTTGTTTATCCTAACCCTGCTTCAGGTCGCTTCTTCATCCGCTATAACGGTAACTCAAGCATTACTGCTGTTAAGGTTACTGATATCTTGGGTAAAAAAGTTGCTGAAATTGAGCCAGTATCAACTACTTCAGAAGTATCGTTTGATATCAGCCAATACAATGCAGGTATTTACTTAGTTACAATTACTGATGCTGATGGTAAAACATACAGCCAAAAAGTAACAATGGTTAAGTAACAATAAGTTACAAAATTTCTACACCCCTTGGGCATTAATTGCTCAAGGGGTGTTTTTTTTGTCTAAAAAGCAAGGTTTTTCTTGGTTTTGGTTAATACTGTCATTAAATTGTAATTAGGATATGTAAACTCTAAACTCAAATGAAACCTTATTTACCAATTAGTCTTAAGAAATTGGGCCTATTATTGCTGTCAGCTTTTGGAATCCTAAGCTCCACGAAGGCCCAAACCTATTATCATGTTGACGAAAACTTCGATGCTTTCCCGGCCGGCGTTAACATTTTCCCCTACAACAACTGGTCGAATGTAATTACCCAAGGTGACTTTGGTGTTGACTATTGGCGTTTTAATAACGTAGGTAACCGAACCATCAGTGCCCCTGCATCCGGTAAGGTTGCCTGTTTTGATAGTGACAATTACTCAAACAATGCTCTTGCCGAGGATATTAGTTTAACCACGCCAATCATCAATACCCGAGGTTATAATAACGTTTGGGTGAAGTGGGATCATCAATTTCAATCCGGTTTTGGCGGTAGTTGGGCCGTTGAGGTTTTTGACGGACTTAACTGGAATCAAGTAGCCAACGGTACTTCCCAGCTTGCATGGGTCACCGATTCAGTAAATGTTACTTCTTTTATTGCAAATAAAGCCAACGCTCGTGTTCGTTTTCGCTGGCGCGGTAACTACTCTTGGTGGTGGCAGGTTGATAACCTTAAAGTGTACTCAAGCGTTGTGGCAAACAACGGAGCATCACTTGATGCTGTTATGCTTGCCGGACAATGCGGTAGCGCAAATGATAGCGTTAACGTAACCATCAGGAACGTAGGCTCAAACTCATTAAGCAACATTCCCGTAAAAGCTAATGTAAATGGTACAATTGGCGGTAATCCTATTAACTCAACCATTAGTACTACTTACACCGGAACATTAGTTCCCGGCCAAATAGTTTCTTTTAAAATTGGAGGTTTCAATACATTGCTGGGCGGTTCTATTAATTACTCTACTTATACTGAAGTAGGTAGTGACCCTGACAGAACTAACGATACCACTAAAGTAACCGGATACTCGATATTTGGTACTCCATCTGTTCCAACACCAAGTAATGTTACCCGTTGCGGGGCCGGTACTGTGGTGTTAGATGGTGCTATTGCCAGCGGTAACACAGGTATTTGGTACAATTCAGCGTCATCAACCTCACCAATATGGTCTGGGTCAACCTTTACCACACCGCTAATGATGCCGCCATCGTCGCAAACTTATTATGTATCGCAGGCTAAAACCTCAACATACCGCACGTTAACAACCGGTTTTGGTGGTAACGTTTGGTGGGGAGCAGGTAACCCCGGCGGTAACATGTTCTCTGTGAAAGCACTTTCTAACATCATCATAGATAGTTTATCGGCACACATTAACAACATTAACTCAGTTGATATATCAGTGTATTACAAGCAAGGAACGTATGTTGGTTTTGAAACCAACCCTTCTGCTTGGACATTGCTAAACACGGTAACCCGTAATGGTGCCGGTGCCGGTAACCCTGCCAGCATTAAAATAAACCCGCTAACCATTCGTGCAGGCGAAACTTATTCATTCTATATCAGGGCCAGTTATGAGATGTTGTTTACCAGTGGTAGCAATAATTTTGTTAACGCTGATCTTGAGGTATCGGCCGGTAAAGCTATTTCGGGAACATTCTCTACAGTAGCTAATGATTTTACCTGGAACGGTAACTTGTTTTACAGAATATTCTGCGAAAGCAACAAGGCTGCGGTTACAGCGATAGCTAACCCAGCACCTTCAAACTCAAACTACAGCCCTCGCACTCCGTTTGCAGGTACAATAAACAGCGGTACGTTGGCTAATCCTGATATTGTTTCACCTCCCGATGTTATCGGTTATGATATCTTGCCTCCTTCAGGTTTTGCAAACTCGGCTTACGGTAGCACTTGGACGTTTACAAGCGTTGTGTTTAAAACATTAAACGGCACCAATGTACCAACTGCAGATTATGCCTTAACTAACCCTAGTTCATCAGGTAACGGACGTATTGTGTTTACCCCGTCAACACCGTTTATTGATAGTGTGGTTAAAGTAACTTATATAATCAAACGTAACGATAATGGTTGCGATACTACTATTGAGCGCTACATTTATATTGCACCACGCCCCGATGCAGACTTTTCTGTTTTGAACGTATGCGACGGCGATTTGGCCAATTTTGCAAACGGAAGTACAATTCTTCCTTCAGCAACAATGTCGTTCTTGTGGGATTTTGGTGATGGTACAACATCAAACTTAATGAACCCTTCTAAAAAGTATGCTACACACGGTACATACAATGTTAAGCTATATGCAGTTTCAAACCTCGGGTACAAGGACTCTGTGACGAAAACGGTTCTAGTATATGAGATTCCTAAAGTAAATTTCACGTTTGTGAATGCTTGCGAGGGAACAAGTGTACAAATGAGCGATAACTCAACATTACCTGCCGGTACACCTACTTATGTTTGGGATTTCGGCGATGGTTCGCCCTTTGGAGCAGGTTCTGCTACCAGCAAACTATATGCTAACCCGGGTATATACTACGTAAAACTAACGGTAATAGTAAACAACTGTAAGAGCGATATGTCTAAGTATGTCACTCAGGCACCTCGTGCAGTTCCTGCCTTCTCGTTCCCTGCATTGCAGTGCGATAATGCAAACATTAACTTTACCAACAATACCCCAGCATTGCCTTTTGGTACCATAGGTTACGTATGGAATTTTGATGATGGTTCAATTTCATCATCTACAAGTCCAAGCCATTCATACAGCGCATTCAGAACCTATAATGTAAGGCTTATAACCTCTACAGATATGGGTTGTATTGATAGCACTACACAAGCTGTAACTTTGCGCGAGTCGCCAAAACCAACCTTTAACAACTCGGCTATTTCTTGTACAAACAGCCCAATTGACTTTACCAATACTACTAACGTACCTGTAGGCGGTATGAATATTTTTAACTGGGATTTTAACGATGGTAACTTCTCAAATACCGAAAACCCAACCCACACCTATAATGCCGAAGGTAGCTATACAGTGGTGCTAAAAGTTGACAACACTAATGGTTGCAGCGGCACATCTAATAAGGTAATTGTTGTGAGCGAAAGGCCAACGGCTGATTTTGCTTCGGCAGATGTGTGCGAAGGTGAGACTACACAGTTTACAAACAACTCTTACACTTCAAACTCAGCTACACCATTAACCTACGCATGGGATTTTGGTAATACCAAAACTTCATCGGCAAGAGATACATCGTTTATATATGCCACACCAGGTACCTACCCGGTATCTTTGATAACATCAGTAGCAAACGGATGTTCTGATACTATCACTAAGCAACTTAAAGTGAATCCAAAACCGGTGGTTGACATTGTAATTGCTTCGGCACTTAGCAAAGACGGAACATTTAACTTTACTACCAACACTGTAGGCGCTAAATACCAATGGTTGTTCTCTGATGGTGGTAACTCAACACAAAAAGATACTACTTACCGTTTCTTGACAAGTGGTGTAATGCAAGTGGTACTTAAAGTTACCTCGGCCGACGGATGCGTGGGCATAAGCAACCGCAGCTTGTTTGTTAATCCGCTTTCAGTTGATGTTACAGGTATAGCAGGTAAACTTGCAGTGTACCCTAACCCATCAAATGGTGTGTTTGTGATTGACTACAGAAATATTGCTGAAGGTGATATTACTGCTATCAACATTACTGATATGTTAGGTAGGGTTGTTGTTGAATCAATTACACCTGTAGTTGGCAACGAAGGAACTATCGATTTAAGTAGTTTGGCAGCCGGTATTTATTACCTGAATGCTGAAACTCGACAAGGACCATTTTCTATTAAGCTGAGCCTTAAGAAGTAATATACTTAAGTAAAGGAGTATAAAACCCCACCCCGGTTTACCGGGGTGGGGTTTCTTTTTATGATTTTGATACGTTCTTAACACATAAAATTGTAAAATCTACTATCTTTATCGCTTGTTTTATGAGGTAGGATTCTTAAAACAAAAAATCACATAATAAAAACCTAACAACAAATTCACATTATGCACAGATTTTTTTACAGTTTTAAAGCAAAGGTACAGTGGAGTCTTTTTCTTCTGCTCGCTGTGGTTTATGCGCCACAAGCTGTTGCACAAGATGTTGTGTACTCGGAAACGTTTACCAACGGAACCTCCTATTGCCCCGGTCAATCTCAGTTTGACAATTGGGGAATCTTTCGTAGTCAGCTTGATACGACTACCAAAAAATTTAGGCAAGTAACAGTTAAGGGCTCTAACGACCCTGTGGGTATTACTTGTAACGACCCAGACCTTACCCGCAAAATAGCACACGCTATGCGCACAGGTACTAACTTTAGCGTTATCTGTAACGGACAACCTTGGGTTATTACAGCCGGCGCTTGTTGGGGTGGTTGTTCAAGCGCAGCGGTTGAGTTGGAGCTTGTAGTTGGTAGTACTTTTACTTGTAACTGTACAAACCCAGGCTACATTTTCCGTCCAAACATTGGTAACCTAAACTGGGGTGGTATTGGTGGAGCTACTTGTAGCGCACCAACTCAAACCATGACAGTTGTGTTCTCAAACCCATTGGGAAACAATGCTTCAATTGGCGGAATGTCTGCCCCTGTAACAAGTTGTGGTTCAGCTACAGATAGTATTAGTGCTGTAGTTTCAAACCAAGGACTTAACAAAATCGGTAACGTGCCTGTTACCTGTGTGGTTACCGGTACACTTGGCGGTAGCCCTTACAGCAACACTTTCAACGCAACTCTTACCGATTCATTAAACCCCGGTATTTCAAAATCTTTGAAGTTTGCTAACATTAACACCGCTAACGGTGCTGATTTAAACATTTTGGTTTACACCAAATATGCTACTGACACTTTCCGTACGGATGACACTTTGCGTTTAAGGTACAAAAACGTTGGTACGCCAACAGGTACAACTACTGCAAGTGATGTATCAAGGTGCGGAACCGGTACTATGCCTTTATCGGCAAACCTTCCCGGCGGTACCACCGGATATTGGTATAACAATGCAAACAAATTGGTTGGTATTGGTGCTAACATCAACTCGCCAATAATCCCCGGTGGTGCTTCAGACAGCTTTTTTGTAGCAGCTACTAAATCATCAGCCCCTACTTCTATTGGTTTCCCTACAACCGGAACCGCTAATGCCGGCGCAGGTTTCTTTGCCGGTAACATGTTTGATGTAAACATCAGCAAAACCATCACTATTGATAGTTTTGACATCCACCTTAACGGTACAAATACTCGTAAAGTAGTGTTGTACATGAAATCAGGTTCATACATAGGTAGCCAAACAAATCCATCAGCATGGACTCGTGTTGGTGAATATGAAGTAACCGGTGCCGGTTTGGGTAATGCTACACGATTGAAGGTTAACCCAATTGAAATGAATGCTGGCCAATACAGCTTCTATATTTATGCGAGCGAATTTTTAATATACACTACTAACAACACTGTAGGTGCTGCGGATGATGATGTAACCATTGGATCAGGTATTGCTTTGCGCGACACTTTTGCTACTATTAACGGTAGTGCACGTTGGAACGGTAGAATGTATTACAGGCAAGTTTGCGTTTCATCTACAAGGGTAAAAGTTAAAGCAACTGCGAAACCACTTGCTGTGGGCGGTGATTTAGCTAAAGGCTCTTTGTTTAAAGGAACATTTAGCGGTGGTACAAAAGGTCAACCTGATATTGTTGCAGCTCCAGACTCAATTTCATACGAAGTAATGCCTCCAACAGGTTTCTCTATTGGTAACTACGGTAGCCAGTGGACAATTCCTGCAAGGGGTGCTGTAACTGTTAACGGAGTTGCTGTACCTACTTCTTTGTATAGCTTCACTACTCCTTCAGGTTCAAACAACGCAGTATTTAAATTCTTCCCTTCATCAGCCTATACTGATAGTACAATTGAAGTTTCAGTAACCTTGCGTAGGTTAGACAATGGTTGCGATTCAGTTTTGAAGCGCGTAATCTTTGTTGCCCCTCGCCCAGTTGTAAACTTTAACAACACTACTGTTTGTTTGGGTGACGAAACTGAGTTTACAAACACTACTACCATTTCTTCAGGAGCTAATGAATATGTATGGTCTTTTGGTGATGGTACAAAATCAATCATTACTGACCCAGGTAAAACTTTTGGTGGTGCAGGAACTTACCAAGTTAAGTTGATAGCAACTACCAACTGGGGTATTCAAGACTCAATAACCAAAACAGTGACCGTTAAACAAATACCTGTTGCTGATTTTGATTTTGAAAACGCTTGCGAGAACTCACCATTGAGGTTTATCCAAAGCTCAACTTTGCCTCCAGGAACTGCAACATATTCATGGAACTACGGTGATGGTAATACAGGTAGCGGTGCTACATCTAACCATACATTTGCTGCTCCCGGTATCTACAATGCTAAGTTGACTGTTGATGTGAACGGTTGCCAAAACTCAATCACTAAATATGTAACTCAAGCTCCTCGCGCTATTCCTGCGTTTACATACTCTCCTTTAAAGTGTGATAATGCAAATGTTAGCTTTACTAACGGTTCTACCGGACCTGCATTTGGCTTTATGGGCTTTGAATGGAGCTTTGGCGACGGTGGACAATCTACTGCAGCATCTCCAAGCTATACCTATAATACATTTAGCGCATACACAGTTACTTTGTACACCAAAACCGACCTAGGTTGTGTTGATAGCAGCAAGCAAGTAATTACCATGCTTGAATCTCCTAAGCCTGTGTTTAACTTCTCAAGCGTTAAGTGTACCAACGATATCATCAACTTTAGCAACAGCACTAATGTGCCTGTAGGCAGCACAAACATTTATGAGTGGTCTTTTGGTGATGGTAAAACATCTACCACTGCAACTCCTAGCCATTCATACGATGCTCCTGATTCATATACTGTAGTGTTGAAAGCTATCAGCTCTAACGGTTGCCAAGGCGAATCGGATAAATTGATTGTTGTTGATGAGAAGCCTAAAGCTGATTTTGTGGCTAACAGGGTTTGCTTCGGCACTGAGACTGAGTTTACCAACAACTCAACCATTAGCGCAGGAACACTAACCTATGCATGGGATTTGGGTAACTCTACCACTTCATCATCTACTAGCCCTAAAGTAACTTATGCTACTGCACAAACCTACAATGTAGTACTTGTGAGCAGCTCTGCTGCAGGATGTACAGATACTGCTACTATGCAAGTAATTGTTGACCCTGTTCCCGCAGTTGATATTATTGTAGCCAGTAACCTAACCGGCGATGGTAAAATCAAATTTACTACATCAGCTACCGGTGTTACTTACCAATGGACATTTGGCGACGGTGGTTCATCAACCATCTCAAACCCAACTTACCAATACAGCTTCCCAGGTGTATGGACTGTTCGTTTGGTGGTTACTTCACCAGAAGGTTGTGTAAACAGCAAAACTACTTCTGTAAATGTTAACCCACTTTCTGTAAAAGGTGCTGAGGCTATGAATGGTCTTTCAGTTTATCCTAACCCAACTAGCGGTAAATTAACTGCTGATTTCAGCAACTACTCTGGCGAAGAAATTCAGTCAGTTACAGTTACTGATATTTTGGGAAGAAGCGTAATATCTGCTTCTCAACTTGTTGACGGTAAAGCTGAAATAGACATGAGCAGCCAACCAGTTGGTGTTTACAACCTTAACATACAAACAATAAATGCGGTTTATACCCTAAAAATTGTTGTAAATAGGTAATAAACTCCCATTATCATTTCGATAAATGACTTAAAATCCCCTGCAAATAGCAGGGGATTTTTTTTTAAATAGGTGGTTTGTAAGTAAAATTTATTAATTTTACCATTGACAAACCTTACCTTATTATGAATAGATTATCTACAAGTTTACTAACTTTAGTATTCTTGTTACTTGGGGGCATTGTGTCCCTCAATGGGCAAGTTTACTTCGTCAACGAGAATTTTGGTACCGCATCCGGTACAACGCCTCCTTCAGGCTGGACCAACAACACTTTAGTGGGAAACACAAGTACCGACAAATGGGTTTTTAACAACCCCGGAGCAAGGGTTGCTAACTCGCCAATGTCATCACCGGCTGCTATTTTTGATAGCGACTGGTATTCTTCAGGTGGTGGAGCAGAAGATGTTACACTTGAAAGTCCTGCATTTAACACTACTGGTTACAGCGGTGTTACTTTAAAATGGGATCAGTATTTCCAAACAGGTTTTGGTGGTTCTGCCACTGTTGAAGTGTTTGACGGTTCAACATGGAACCAAGTTTATTTTAATAACAGCACTACTACCAGCAACCCTAACACGCAAATAATAAACATTACATCGTTTGCGGCTAACAAAACCGGTGTTAAAATCCGTTTCCGTTGGAGAGGTGATTACTCTTGGTGGTGGATTGTGGACAATGTTCAAGCATATTATGTGGTAGACGTTCAGCCATCAGCGGTATTATCTCCTGCTTCTCTTTGCGGTAACTCTTACGATAGTATCAAAATCCAGTTGAAAAACAACAGTGGTTTTGCTATTAACAACGTACCTGTAACGGTTCAAGTTTCGGGCAGCCTGCTTTCAGCCGGTACTCAAAGCGCAACCTTTACAGGTAGCATTGCTGCAAACAGCACTGCAACTATCAGCTTCCCCGGTGGTAACACACTAAATGGCGGTAACATCAACATTAAAGCGTTTACTTCACTTTCAGGTGATAACAACACAGCTAACGATACCATATTATATACATACTCGGTAATTGGAACACCTGCAAACCCAACAGTAACAGCGGGCAGCCGATGCGGAGCAGGTTCAGTGGTATTAAGTGCTACGCCACAAGTATCAACTGATTCTATTGTATGGTTCCCTACCAGCAACACTTCAGGTGCCCCCTTAGCAAACTCACGTGTATTTAACACTCCTGTTATTGCAAGTAATACAACTTTTTATGCAGCTGCTTTGCGTGGTGCAGCAACAGGCTCTTCGTCTTTAACTACTACAACAGCTTCTGGTAACGCACAACAAGGTGTGATGTTTGATATTATCCCTAAAAAGGATATGTTTATCGACTCTGTATCGCTTTACTTAACTACTACTTATACTGCTACCGGTACTTATACATATAGGGTATATTATAAAACAGGTACATTTATAGGCTCACAGTTGAACGCAGGTGCATGGACCAGCAATGGTGATTATACCGCTACGTTTACCGGTACTGGTTTCCTTAAGTTTGATATTGCCAACATACCTATGTATAATGGTCAAACTTATGGTTTCTATATCACCATTATCACCGGCCCCGGAACTTCATTAGATTATACTACTTTGGGTGGTTTCACTACCTACAGCAACACTGATATGGACATTTACTGCGGTAATGGTATTTCAGCTTTGTTTGGCGGTACTTTCAGCCCTCGCGGTTTCAATGGCTCTATCCATTACAAACCAATGGGTTGTGCAAGTTCTGCTGTAGCTGTGTTGGCAACAGTTAACCCAACTGCAGCCGGTAGCAGCATTAATCCAAAGTCTGGTTCAGCCGGATTCTTCAACGGTGGTACTTTAAGCAATCCTGACTTCAACGCAAGCCCTGATGTAATTTCATACAACTTGGCTGCTCCTACAGGATTTAACAACGCTAACTTCGGTCCTTCAGGCACATGGAACATGACTTCATTAACTGTGAAAACAGTAAATGGTTATACTGTTCCTTCATCTATGTATTCTTTTGTTAATCCTAACAGCTCTGGCGCAGGTGTATTTAACCTAAATACTGATACCACATTTAATGATAGCTTGATAAAAATATCAATGAAATTGGTGAGGCTGGATAACGGTTGCGATACTACCATTGAACGCTATGTATATATAGCACCACGTCCAAAGGCTTCTTATACTAACAACACTGTGTGCGAAGGCGACAAAACATTGTTTACTAATACTTCAACAATCCAAGTAGGTAACCTAACTTATATGTGGAACTTTGGTAATGGTGTTACCAGCAATGATGCTGACCCATTACAAGTATTGGGTGTTGCAGGTACTTACAACGTAAAATTGGTTGTAACTTCTGATAAAGGATACAAAGACTCAGTAACAAAAACAATTGCTGTGTATCAAATTCCTACTGCAAACTTCACATTTGCCAATGCTTGCGAAGGCACAGCAGTTTCTATGACCGATAACTCAAGCCTGCCTTCAGGTACTCCTACTTACTCATGGGATTACGGTGATGGTTCGGCAGTTGGTTCAGGTAGCACAACTAGCAGAACATACGCTCAGCCCGGTATCTACATGGTTAAATTAACTGTAGATGTTAACGGTTGTAAAGATGATGTTGCTAAATATGTAACACAAGCACCACGTGCTGTTCCTGCATTCACATACTCAACTTTGCAGTGTGATAATGCCAATGTTAGCTTCACCAACGGTTCAACTCCTCCTGCATTTGGTAATGTAAGCTACACTTGGAAGTTCGGCGATGGTTCGCAAGCAGCCAGCCTTAACTCAAACCACACTTACAACTCATTCCAACAGTTTAACGTAACTCTTGTTTCTCAAACTGAATTGGGTTGTGTGGATTCAACCACTCAAACCATCACTTTGAAAGAGTCTCCTCTAGTTGATTTCAACATTACAGGTTCAACTTGTAACGGTGATATCTTAAACTTTGCAAACACCAGTACTGTTCCTGTAGGTGCAACTAACATTTACGATTGGGATTTTGGTGATGCAGTTACTTCAACTGATGCTAACCCAAGCCACCAATACGCCGGCCCCGGCAGCAAAACAGTAACACTTACTACTACCAGCAGCAACGGTTGCTCAGGACAAAAAGTAGTGAATGTTAACATTAACCTTAAACCTGTTGCTGATTTTGTAACCAGCGATGTGTGCGAAGGTCAAACTGCTCAGTTTACAAACAACTCAAGCATAGCTGATAACAGCAACCTTGCTTATTCATGGAATTTGGATGGTTTCTCAGCTACTTCAACCGATACTAGCGTAGTTTACACCGGTTCAGGTGCTAAAAACGTTAGCTTGGTTGTTACTGCTAACGGCGGATGTACTGATACTGCTACTCAAACTTTGAACATTAACCCAAAACCAGTGGTTGATATTCTTATCACTTCTAAACTTAGCATGGACGGTTCGTTTAACTTTACCAGCAACGCCACAGGTACTAAATACTACTGGTTGTTTGGTGATGGCGGTGTTGACAGTGTGAAAACTACTTCATACAAATACCTTGCTGACGGTCGTTACACTGTAAGGTTAGTTGTAACCAGCGATAAAGGTTGTGTGGGTACACATAGCCAAGACCTGTTTGTTAATGCATTGGGCGTGAAAGCTGTGGGCATTGATGGCTCAGTAGCTGTATATCCTAACCCCGGCGCAGGTAACTTTGCTCTTGAGTTTACAGGTATCAACGCAAACGAAGTGGTTGCTGTAACTGTGTTGAACAACCTTGGTCAAAAAGTTGCCGATGTAAACGTTGCTAATGTAGTTAACAACAAATTGGATGTTAACATTACCAACCAAGCAGCAGGTATTTACTTCATACAAGTTGAAACTAAACAAGGCAGCGCCTCGTTTAAATACAACTTGGTTAAATAATCATCTACCTAACCTATAATACCAAAGAGGCCACCGCAAGGTGGCCTCTTTTTTTGTTATGTGGTGGGATGTATGGGATTGTTTTATGTTAAACGCGCTCTTTTGCGCGTTGCACCATATAAAGGAATAGCGGGAATGGGCCGGCCATACCAAACACTAAGGTAAGTACCCAAATAATCCAGATGTTTTTAATGTTGTGACGTTTTGCTTCGTAATAAGTCCAGAAAAAGAACACCATTACTACACATAACAAATCAACAATAAACGAGGCCGAAATATCATTGCCAAAAGCCCCTGCAATGGTGGCCGATGGTTGAGTCCACAATAAAATGTTGCCCGTTTCAATAGTAACCTTCATCATTAGGATGAAAGGGGCGATAAAGCCAATAGCTGTTAACGTCAATAGTACACTCTTTTTCATTTGCTGATAATTTATTGATACAAAGCTACCCCCACAGCCGATGGACGTGCCTTGATGCAAATCAAGAAATGATAGAAAATGAACGGATTACCTTTTTGAACGTAAGCGGCTAAGGGTTTCGGGAGTCATGTTAAGGTAAGAAGCAATGTGGCGCAGCGGTATTTGTTGCAACTCTTGCGGCATACGTGCAACAAAAGCTTTGTAGCGTTCCTCAGCCGAGGTAGCCAGCATTTCAATTTCACGCCTGCCACGCCCAAAAAGTATGTGTTGGATAAATAGCCTGCCCCAACGCTCAAAGTTCTTGTAGCGGTCAAATAAATAGCTCATATCGGCATAACTGATTGCATAAGCCTCGCCCGAAGACAGTGCCTGAATATATAGCCGTGACGGAGTTTGTGTGCTGAATGAATCGTAGGCTCCTGAAAAGTTGCCTGTAAATGAAAACCCTAATATGGTTTCGTCACCATCAGGGCTTAGGTAATACATGCTGTGCACCCCGCTTTTTATAAAGTAAAAGTAGGCTTCTATTTCCCCTTCGCGGGTAAGCAGTTGGTCTTTTACAAAACTGATGGTTTTAAAACGGCTTTCGGCATCGGCCCACTCGGCATCTTCAAGTTTCACCAGTTTTTCAAAAGCGTCTCGCAGCATACTACAAAAATAAAGCATTTAAAAGCCGTAGCCTTTAAATGCTTTTTATAATTAGTGAGAGATTAAAATCTTACAGTACTTGGCGCAACAACAAGTATAAACCGCCCGAAAGTATAATGGTGGCAGGCAACGTAAGCAACCAAGCCAACAATATATTACGTACGGTATTGCCTTGCAGGTTTTTGATACCCTTATCGGCAATCATACTACCTGCAATACCTGATGAAAGTACGTGGGTGGTACTAACGGGTAAACCAAGGAACGATGATACGCCAATGGTGCTTGCCGCAACCAACTCAGCGCTGGCACCTTGTGCATAGGTAAGGTGTTGTTTACCTATTTTCTCACCGATAGTGATTACTATACGTTTCCAGCCCACCATGGTACCAATACCAAGTGAGAAAGCTATTAATATCTTAATCCAATCAGGTGCGTAATCAGTGTATTGACGTATTTTTTTCACTTCGCCTTTCAGCTCATCCTGTTGGGCTTCGCTGATTTCAAAAACACCAGCTGATAAAAACTTATCGGTGTTTTTAGATACCATCAAAATATCCTTACGCAATTCAAAAGGTTTTTTATCACCTAAGTAAGTAATAGAAGTAAGAGTGTCAGTAGTAATTTTAATATCCTCTATATAACCCAGCGTTTTTACCACTTTCACTGAATCTTCATCGCTCAGTTTACTTGTGTTAAGGGCTTGGTAATATGCTTCAATTTTTACCAAGTGGGGTTTCATTTTAGAGGGGTCAGCATCTCTGTCTAAGGCAAAGTATGAAGGAACAATACCAATTAAAATCAGCATCATAAGCCCTACACCTTTTTGTCCGTCGTTATTACCGTGCGAAAAACTAACACCAGTAGAGGTAAGGATAAGCAAGCTGCGAATCCAGAATGGGGGAGGACGGTCGCCTTTGGGAGGGTTAAACAAAATGTCTTTTTGCTTTTTAGCAGTCCTGCGTAGTATGTACATCAACACAATGGTTAGTGTACACCCAAACAAGGGAGACAATAGTAATGATAAACCAATATCGTTTACTTTACTCCAGTTAACGGCTGCATCAGCAGTGTTTGGCAATAAACCGTAAGCAATACCCACACCTAATATAGAGCCGATAAGTGTGTGCGAACTGCTGGCGGGTAAGCCAAAGTACCATGTACCGAAGTTCCAAATAATAGCACTGAACAAAAGGGCCATCACCATGGCCATACTACTGGATAAGCTTTGATCTATGAGCAGTTCTACGGGCAATAGGTTTACAATGCCCATGGCTACTGCAATACCGCCCATCATTACCCCGGTGTAGTTGCAAATGGCACTCCATACTACAGCCACCCAAGGTTTAAGAGAGTTGGTATAAATAACAGTAGCAACTGCGTTGGCAGTATCGTGAAAACCATTCACAAACTCAAAGAAACAGGCGCACAAAAGGCTGAATATCAGCAGTGAAATGAGGAGGGTATCTTCTAATCCGAACATAGGTGTTTTTAGACGCGGCGAAATTACACCTGCAACTAAGGCCTCATGTTAAGAATTTGTTAATTGTTAAGAAACCTTGCTCATAACACAAACACAAGAGCGTGTTTCACAAGGTTATTTTATAGTACCTAAGTAGGCTTTGTATTCTTTTACAGCCTTAAATACAGCTTCGGCAACCTCTTTTTTACCTGAGTCTGAAGCTAAATATTCGCGTTCGGTAGGGTTAGAGATAAAACCGGTTTCAATTAAAATGCTGGGCATAGTGGTTTTCCAAAGTACCAGAAACCCCGCTTGTTTCACTCCCCTGCTTTTCTTCACTTTTTTGCGGGCTGAAAGGTGCTTCTCAACTTTTGAGGCAAGCGTAAGGCTTTGTTCGCGAAAGGCATTTTGATAAAAACTGAAAATTATGTGTGCCTCGGGCGAGTTAGGGTCGAAACCCTCATAATCTTGCTGTTTTTCGTAATTATCCTCGTACAAAATAGCCTCATTTTCACGTTTCGACACATCTAAATTATCATCGCTTTTGTGCAACCCCATTACATATGTTTCGCTGCCGTTAGGTGCGGTTTTATTGTTGTGGTTACAGTGTATTGAGATAAATATAGAGGCTTTGTTGCGGTTAGCTATTTTAGCCCGCTCGTGCAATTCAACAAACGAGTCATTGTAGCGGGTATAAATCACCTTTACATCTTTAAAGCTATCGGTTAACATTTTACCCAGCTTTCGGGCAATGTCAAGCGTAACTTTCTTCTCCTGAACTTTTTTAGAGATAGAACCGGGGTCTTTGCCGCCGTGGCCTGCATCAATAACAATCACCAACGTATCTCCGCCACCTTTTTTTGTTCCTGTAAACGAGGTAAACAGTAACAAAACCAGAAGTAAAGAAAATATGTGGGCGGTTTGTTTCATTTTATATTCCGGGTAGCTTATTTTTGAAACGCCTAGTAAATCGGCATTATTGTTGACGGTGCAAGTTACCACACACTCCACGGACTTGAAAAAAATGGTAAATAATTTTATCCGTTTAGCACTGTTAATTTCTATAATACTGTACAATATCAATGCCAGTGCGCAAATTGACAGTAACAGAGTAATGGCTACGGATTCTTTTGCTATTCCTTCATCGGATAGCCTAGCCCGAGAAGACTCACTAAAGAAAGCGGGTTTTCAAAAGTCTATGTTCGATTCAAAAGTCCGCTTCAAAGCAAAAGATTCTATTCTTATTGATATAAAACAACGAAAGGTGTTTTTGTTTGGTGACGCCGAGGTTTTTTATGAAAAACTGGAGTTGAAGGGGGCAAAGGTTACGCTTGATTTTACTACAAGTGAGATTTTTGCCGAGTATGCTACAGACAGTGCAGGGAAGAAGATTGGGGTTCCGAACTTTAAAGATGGCGGCCAGGCAATTGATGCGGATAAGATAGGGTACAACTTTAAAACCAAGCGTGCCAAAATAAGCAATCTTGTGATGAAGGAGGGTGAGGGGATTATTTATGGAACGAAGGTAAAGAAGGATGAACACGATAATATTTATGTGGGCGATGCCAAATACACCACTTGCAATGCTGAGCATCCGCACTTTTACATATTGGCTCCCAAACTTAAAATAGTACCCGGTAAGCAAATTGTTACCGGTCCTGCCAACCTTGTGATTGGTGATATACCCACCCCCGCGTGGATTCCTTTTGGCTTTTTTCCGGTAAGGCAAGGACGCAAGTCGGGTATATTGATGCCGGGTTATGGTTTTTCGCCCGGCCAAGGCTACTTTTTGCGAAATGGCGGTTACTATTTCGGTATCAGTGATTATTTTGACTTAGCAGTAACCGGCGATGCGTTTACACAAGGAACTTGGGCAGTACGCACGGCCAGTTCGTATGCAAAGCGTTACAAATACAGTGGTAACATACAAATAGCCTACGCGAATAACCAACAAGGTTCTCCCGAAGATGTGAGCGGGTTTTCGCGCCAGCGTAACTATAGCATTGTGTGGAATCACCAGCTTGACCAAAAGGCAAGACCGAATACCAACTTTAGTGCAAGGGTAAATTACCTAAGTCCCAGTTATTTGCAGCTAAACTCATACAATCCGGCTACAATCACACAAAGTCAGGTAAACTCAAGTGTAAACTACAGTCGCGTATTAGGCGGCGGTAAATACAACGTGGGTGTTTCGGCCTCGGCATCACAAAACAACCAAACCAAATCGGTTACTATGTCGTTGCCTCAACTAACGTTTGATGTAATGCGTTTCTTCCCCTTTAAGCGCAAAGAGGCAGTGGGCACAAAACGTTGGTACGAGGATATAGGGGTTAACTATTCATTTAACGCTCAAAACAACATTAGCGCAGGCGATTCTACTTTGCTTAAAGAAGAGACGCTTAAAAAGATGCAGAACGGAGGGGTACACAGGGGTTCTGTAAGTACGCAGTTTAAGGTATTGAAGTGGTTTTCGCTAAGCCCTTCATTATCATTTAATGAGTATTGGTACTTGCAAAGCATTAATAAAACATGGAATAAGGACAGTGCCCGCATTGAAACGGATACTTTGCCCGGTTTTGCCCGCGCCGCCGACTTTGCGTTTAATACCAACCTAAGTACTATGGTGTATGGCACCAAGTATTTTAAAAACAGTAACAAAGTACAGGCCATTCGCCACGTAATGACTGTGAACATGGGTTTGGGTTTCCGTCCCGATTTTTCGGATGCCGGATTTGGGATATATAAGAAGGTGCAAGCCGATACAGGGAATACCCGCCAAGAGTTGTATTCGCGGTTGAGTAACGGAATATTCGGAGGACCGGGTCAAGGGCGTGTGGGACAGGTGAGTTTAGGCTTGAATAATAACATTGAAATGAAGGTGCGCCGCAAAAACGGTGATACGGCATTTAAAGAAGAAAAAGTGAAGTTGTTTGAGAGTTTGAGTTTAGGAACCTCGTACAACTTTTTTGCCGAGAAGTTTAAGCTGGCACCTTTAAGTATAAATGCCCGTACGGTGCTGTTTAAACAAGTAAGTGTAATGTTTAACGGCTTTACGTTTAACCCGTATGCACAAGACAGTGCAGGGCGCGACGTTGATAAGTATCTGGTAAACGAAACCGGAAAGCTGGCAAGATTTACAGGCGGTTCTATAGCATTAAGCACTTCTATAAACTCAACCATGTTTGACGGCAAAAAGGATGAGAATGATGAAAAACCTGCACAACCGGGTATAAATAACTTGCAACGTGCGGCAATGCTGTCAAACCCGTTTCTTACGGCGTATGAACTGGCATTATTATCCAGCATGGGTGATTTTGTTGACTTTAACATTCCTTGGAGTTTGAGTTTTAACTACTCATACAATTATTCTAAACCCGCTTTTGAACGAAATATCAGTCAAAATATCACCTTTAACGGGGATATGAATTTGACCGAAAACTGGAAGATTGCATTTAGTTCAGGCTATGACTTTAAACGTAAAGAGGTGAACTTAACCAGTATTGATTTTTACCGCCAACTGCATTGCTGGGAGTTTAAATTAAGCTGGATTCCGATTGGCCCCCGCCAATACTTCTTATTCAATCTAAACGTAAAATCAAGCATCCTGCAAGACCTTAAAATCAACCGCCGCAGGGATTGGTTTGATAATAATTAGTAGCTTAAGGCTTGATATTAAAGTTTATACCGCATTAGGAAACTATTAACCCCCTTCATCCAAAAAAATTCACTTTCATACACATACGCTGCACTTATTGCAGAAATTATGAAGTATTTTGCTGGTATGCCCTACCCCAAGTACTTGATTCTACTGTTTGCCGCCATTGGTTGTGTGCTTACTTGCAGGGCGCAATCTGCACAGGATATAGATAGCTTAGAAGCCGTGTACCGCAGGTTGCCCGATGATACCGTGAAGGCCAAAACGCTGTACGATTTAGCATATACATTGGTTCAGTCTGACCCTGAAGCAGCCATGCAAAGAACGCATGATTTGATGCGACTGTCGTTTAAAGTCAATTTTCCCAAAGGACGTGCTATGGCGTTGGATGTGCAGGGCAACATTTTTAGAATGCAAGGCAAGTATATGGATGCTGTGAGCAGGCATTTTGAAGCCTTGCATATATACGATTCATTAGGGTTTAGGAACGGATACAGAAATGTGTTGGTGAATACCGGCAGCGATTACACGTACCTTAAAAACTACCCCAAGGCTATTGAGTTTTTTAACCGCGCACTGGCCTTATCAGACACTGGGGATTATATCAGGCAAGTAATCATTTATAACAATATTGGCAATGCGTATATCATGCAAGGCTTATATGACAGTGCTTTGAAGGTGTACCAAAAAGCTTTACCTCATGCTGAAAAGGATAAGAGCCGCAGTTACGCATCCGTCCTCTATTCAAGCCTTTCTATTGCTTATGCGGGTAAGGGTGATTTTAAAAATGCCATTACCTACATGGAGCAGGCTTTGGTGGATATGCTGATTTTGGATAATAAAAATGCTTATGCAGGTAGTGCTTCTACCTTAGGCGGGTACTATATTGAAGTAAAAAACTATCGGAAAGCTGAGTATTATTTAGAAGCGGCGTACAAAGTGGCAAAGGAGCTTAAAGCAAAGTCAATAATTGCTAATTATTACCGCAACAAAGCCCACTTACTGTCGCGCATGGGAAAGTATAGCGAGGCGTACCCCGTACTGGAGCAATACTTGGCTCTTAACGATTCATTGGTTAATGAGCAACACATTTCGCAATTGGCGCAGGCTGAGGCGAATTATAACCTTGAGAGCAAGAACCGCGAGCTAGCCTTGCTTAATGCCGACAAAGCACTAAAAGAAAGCGAGCTGCGTTTACAAGCGCAGTTGCGTTACGGGTTGTTGATATTGCTGGTAGCTATGGCTACGGCAATCTTCTTTTTATACCGAAACATACAGCTTAAAAAGCAAACCAATAAAAACCTTGAAGACGCTAATAGCCTGATGCAAAAAGAGAACATACTGGCACAGTATGAAACGCTTCGCAATCAGGTAAACCCGCACTTTTTGTTCAACAGTCTCAATGCGCTTTCATCGCTCATTAAACAAAACCCTGATAGAGCTATTGAATTTGCAGGTATATTTTCACGCTTGTACCGCAGTGTTCTTGATTTGAAAGACCATGCGGTGATAACCCTTGCCGAAGAGATGCGGCTGGTGGATGACTATATGTACTTGCAAAAAATACGGTTTGAAGAAAAGCTGGTGTTGGAGAAGAACATCCCTGCACATTTGCTGCAAGATTATATACCGCCGTTTTGCATACAAATGTTGATTGAAAACGCAATAAAGCATAACATTATATCAGCAGAGCAAAAACTGGAGATAAAGCTGTATGCCGAAGGAAACTGGCTGGTGGTGAGTAACAACCTGCAACCTCGCCAGCAAAAGCTTGAAAGCACCGGAGTAGGCATAAAAAATATTACTGCCCGCTTTAGGATAGTGCACAATGTAGAACCGCAGTTTCACGTAGTGAATAATGAATATGTTGCCAAAATACCTTTAATTATCCCACAGGAATGAAAACGGTAATTATTGAAGATGAAAGGCTGGCCGCTGGCAACCTTGCCCAATTACTGCACGAGATAGACAGCAGCATTGAAATTGTAGCTGTGCTTGACAGTGTGAAACGTGCAGCGGAGTGGTTGACGGCCAACAGCCCTGATTTGATTTTTCTGGATATTCATCTGGCGGATGATATCAGCTTTAAGATATTTGAAACGGTTGAGGTAAAAGCACCCATTATTTTTGTTACTGCTTATGATAACTATGCCATACAGGCATTTAAACTAAACAGCATTGATTATTTGCTGAAACCGATTGATAAAGAGGAGCTGAGGCAGGCCATAAAGAAATACAACGGGATAGGGGCCTTATCTGCTGATGCAGTAATGCAGTTATTGCAACAAATAAAAACACCCGCGCCTGAATACCAAAAACGGTTTATGGTTACTACGGGACAAAAGATTAAATCGGTGGAGGTAGATGATGCCGCCTATTTTTATGCCGAAGACCGCTTTGTGTATATGGTATCAAAAGCAGGGGAGAAGTATATTATTGATTTTACGCTGGATAAACTGGAAGGTTTGCTTAATCCTGCACACTTTTTCAGGATTAACAGAGGCCAACTGGTGGCTTTCACTGCCATTAAAAACATGTATTCGTACACCAAAAGCCGTATAAAAATAGAGGTGAATCCGCCTGCATCCTTTGATACCATTGTGAGTATCGACCGTTCGGGAGCATTTAAAAAATGGCTCAACCGGTAAAAGAGCCGGTTTCTTTTATCCCTTTTTTATACACCCGCATACACGTTGTTTCCTCCTTCATCCACTTATATAAAAGGTAAGTAATGGCTTTGTAGTTGTTTTGCGACAGATAATTATAAAACTATGAAAGCGTTTAGTAAAACAATTTGCATGTTGCTTACCCTTTGTGCCGTGTCTGCTTCGGCACAGGTAAGCAATTACACCTTTGCCAAAGAAACCGGCCAGCCTTGGGATATTACCAATTACCCCGACGTAACTATAACCAACCATACAGTTGCAGACGATGTGGTTGCCCCTTATCGCATAGCTATTCCGTTCCCTTTTATGTTTAACGGAGTTGTTTACGATTCAGTAAACATCAGCGAAAACGGTTTTATCTGGTTTGGTCCTGAAACCGAAGATGTAATGTCGTTTATCACCCAACCTATTTCTGCCGGCCACAACAGTAACGTTAAAGGTATTGTAGCAGCAATGGGCGGCGATTTACACCCGCACGTAAATACCGGATTAACCACTACCATTAAATCAGGGTTAATTGGCGTTGCTCCAATGCGTCAGTTGATGATTGAATGGAAAAACACTTCAAGGTTTAACTCTTTGGGTGACGTTGCAGGTGAAGACACTCTTACCTTCCACATTATGCTGTATGAGTTTATGAACCGTGTTGAGGTGGCTTATAGAGATGCAAAACTTAACCCCAATATTATTACTGATATGGAAATTGGTTTGAGGGGCGCAGTGGCTACCGATTTTAACAACCGTATGACCGATGCTACCCACAACTGGCAAAACAGTGCAAAGGGAACCAGCGTAGGCAGTGTGTGCGAATTGCAAACTACCATTAAGCCTGAGTTTGGAGATATGTACGTGTGGATGAACCTGAACCAAAACCCCAACAGTGTAGAAGAAACAGCGGGCAATGTGGTAAAAGCATACCCCGTTCCTGCCAAAGAAGCTTTGTTTATTGAAACCGTAAGCAATTCTGCACAAGAGATTGTGATTTATAACGCTGCGGGACAATTACTTAAAACCCAAAGTACTGATGGCAATGTAACACAAGTAGCCCTTGACGGCTTGCCCGCAGGACTGTATGTATACGCTGTTCAATCATCACAAGGCATCCATACAGGTAGATTTAGTATAGTAAAATAAACGCTAAGCCCTCGTTTATTTATGCCGGTCTTTTGGACCGGCTTTTTTGTTTTAGCAGGGTACAAAACTGTATTTTTGCAGCATGATAGTTATCACAGGTGCAGCAGGTTTTATCGGAAGTTGCTTAGTAGGCAGGCTAAATGCCGAAGGCTACAACGATTTAGTATTGGTGGATGATTTTAGCAATACCGAAAAAAACAAGAACCTTGCAGGCAAAACGTACAGTGCGCAAGTGCACCGCAACGAGTTTGAGCAGTGGATTGACGCTAACCAAAACCAGATTGAATTTATATTTCACATTGGGGCCCGCACGGATACTACTGAGTTTGATGTAGAAGTGTTTAACCGATTGAACCTGAACTATACCAAAATGGTATGGAATAAATGTGTGCAATACGGTTTACCGTTAGTATATGCTTCATCGGCGGCTACGTATGGTTTGGGTGAATTGGGGTACGATGATAACGAAAGCTTGATCCCGCAATTGAAACCACTGAATCCTTATGGCGAATCGAAGAATGATTTTGATATATGGGCATTGCAGCAAGAGCGCAAGCCCTATTTTTGGGCAGGCTTGAAGTTTTTTAATGTGTACGGACCTAACGAATATCATAAAGGGCGCATGGCCTCAGTGATTATGCACGGGTATAACCAAATAAAAAACACAGGCATGATGCGTTTGTTCCGCTCACACAACCCCAACTATACTGATGGCGGCCAAATGCGTGATTTTGTATATGTGAAAGACCTTGTGAACGTGTGCTACTTTTTGATGCACCACCGCAAAAACAACGGCATATACAACCTTGGTTCAGGCACGGCACGCAAGTTTATTGATTTGGCAAAAGCCACCTTTACCTCAATGGGAGTGCCTGAAAACATTGAGTTTGTTGATACCCCCGTTGATATACGCGACAAGTACCAATATTTTACCGAGGCCAATATGGCCAAGCTAAAATCAATAGGGTACGATACGCCCTTTCATACGCTTGAGGAAGGGGTTAAAGACTACGTACAGAATTATCTGACAGAAGGAAAGTATTGGTAAGCCTTGCTTGTTTCCTTTTCGTAGGACACAAGAGGCTATTTCAGCAATCAATCTCACACCAGTTTTACGGCGACAGGTTGAAACCTATCGCTTTTGAGATTACCTATTAGGGGCGGACTTAAGTCCGCCCCTAATAGGTAATCGTATCAGAACAGGATTTCAATCCTGTTAAAATGTCGGGCTAATATGTTCTCCGTAAATAGCTATTTCGATGGGCATTCCAACGGGCATGAAGCCTGCCGCTGTTGCAGGGGTTTGTCGCGAATGGTTTTAAATCATTCGCGACGTTGTTCATAAAAGCCCTGAATTTCACATTCAGGGTATTTTGCAGATTCAGAAAAACTAAAATCATTGGGAGAATTCTCAATAGCGACGGTTTTTATAACCGTCTGCCTCATTGTGCGTTCCGACGGGCATAAAGCCCGTCGCTGTTAAAAAGGTCGTCCCGAATGGTTTTAAACCATTCGGGACGTTATTCGTAAAAGCCCTGAATTTTATATTCAGGGTATTAGTTAATAATTAGCCGTGACTTTTGCTATCCAGTTCGCGTAGCTTTTGTTCTAATGAATATTCGTCGGGAATCAATACCTCGCGGGCTTTACTGCCTTCAAACGGGCCTACAATACCGGCGTGTTCCAATTGGTCAATCAAACGGCCTGCACGGTTATAGCCCAGTTTTAATTTACGCTGTATGAGCGAGGTAGAACCTTGCTGACTGATAACCACCACACGGGCAGCATCTTCAAACATACTGTCGCGTTCGCTGGGGTCAAAATCTTCATTAGCACCCGTACCGCCTTCTTCCTGTACTTCGGGAAGCACAAAGGCACTGCCGTAGCCGCGTTGGTTACCAATGTAGCTGGTAATATCTTCTACCTCGGGTGTATCCACAAACGGACATTGCAAGCGTATCATATCATTACCATTGCTGTACAGCATATCTCCTTTACCAATCAATTGGTCGGCACCGCTGCCGTCCAAAATGGTGCGCGAGTCAATCTTAGAGGTTACCCTAAACGCAATACGTGCAGGGAAGTTGGCCTTTATTGTACCCGTAATAATATTTACTGAAGGACGCTGTGTAGCCAAAATCAAGTGAATACCGATGGCCCTTGCCAACTGTGCCAAACGGGCAATGGGGTGTTCTACCTCTTTGCCGGCTGTCATCATCAAATCGGCCAACTCATCTATCACCACTACAATGTAGGGCAAAAACTTGTGTCCGTCGTTGGGGTTTAGTTTGCGCTCAACAAAGCGGGCGTTGTATTCTTTTATGTTACGCACTCCTGCATTTTGCAGCAGGTTGTAACGCTCGTCCATCTCAATACACAAACTGTTCAGCGTGGTTACCACCTTTTTGGTATCGGTAATAATGGCCTCGCCTTCGCCCGGTATTTTGGCCAAAAAGTGGCGTTCAATGCGTTTATACAGTGTAAGCTCCACCTTCTTAGGGTCAACCAATACCAGTTTCAACTGGCTGGGGTGCTTTTTATACAATAGCGATACCAACAAGGCATTGATACCTACTGATTTACCCTGACCCGTAGCACCCGCCATCAGTAGGTGGGGCATTTTGGCAAGGTCGGCCACAAAAATTTCGTTGGCAATGGTTTTACCCAAAATCACGGGCAAGTCCATATCCGCCGCTTGAAACTTCTGACTGGCTATTACCGTATTCATCGGCACCATTTCAGGTTTCTTGTTGGGCACCTCAATACCAATGGTTCCTTTGCCCGGTATGGGGGCTATAATACGTATGCCCAGTGCGGCAAGGCTAAGGGCAATATCGTCTTCAAGGTTTTTGATGCGCGAAATACGCACACCCGCCTCGGGTACAATCTCGTATAAGGTAACAGTAGGCCCGATAGTGGCTTTTATCTGCCCGATGCCTATTCCGTAGTTTTTCAGCGTTTCAATAATCAGGTTTTTGTTCCCTTCCAATTCGGTAGGGTCAATCACCTTTTTACTATCGCCGTAATCCTTCAACAAATCAATCGTAGGAAACTTATACCCCGAAAGGTCTAATGTTGGGTCGTATGGAGTATCTAAACCGTAATGGGTAGGTCGTTCAGTTTCTACCACCGCAGCAGGCTCTTCTTCCTTCGTATCTTCAATACTGAACGAAATATTACCGCTTGGCGGGGGAGGAACTATTACGGGTTCGGGGTGCGTAGGTTGTATATCTAACGCTATGCTGCCGTCAGGTTTGGGCACATCTTCAGTAAAAGAAAACGGAGGGTTGTTCTCGTCGTCTTTCACAATCAGCTTAATATCGTTGGGGTTTAGCGGTTCAGCATCTTCTTCCTCATCTTCGTCGGCCATTGCATAGGCTTCTTCTTCGGCGGTATTAATGGCTATTTCTTCGGCCATTTCGCCTGTAGTACGCAGGTTATTGCCATCAGCAGCCGTTTTAAACGGAGCATCTCCGTCGGCATCGGTATTTGCCGCCAGTTTATTTTTTAGCGAAAGGTTGAGGTTGTAAACAATGATGGCAAAGGTGAGCGCATAAAAGAACAGGAATATGCCCGAACCGGCCACACCCATCAACCCCTTTAGCCACAAATAGCCGTGGTAGCCGAAGGCACCGCCCAAAAACGGAAGCGACGAACCAAACAGCAATCCCATGGTAAGGGCCAGCCAAATCACAATAAAGAAAGAGTAGCGCAGGGTTTTTGCCAACGGCAATAAGTGTATTTTAAACGTGAGCCTTGCTCCGCCTACAAACAATATCAACGGAATGGCAAAACTGGCTATCCCAAACCATTTGTGTATAAACAGGTGGGCTACCAATGCGCCCAAAATACCCATGGTGTTTTTGGCAGCATCGGGGTTGGCGGTTAAAACATCGTTCCAGCCGTAACCTACCACCACGTTTTGGTCGGTTTTCCACGTAAAAATAAACGATATAAAGGCCACTGCCATAAACACCGCCAGCAGCATCATAAAAGCACCAAATACCTGTTTGGCTCTTTCATCACGCAGCAGTGCCCATTGCCAAAACACCTTACGGGTTATCGGCTTCTCCTCGTTCTTCTTCTCGCGCTCAAAATCAGTTTTAGCGTCAGAGGGCTTAGTAGTCTTATTTTTAAAGGTGTTTTGCTTGCTCATGCCTTGCAGGGCCTTTTTGTTTGGGGCGTATTTTGCCTACGCAAAGTTATCAGGGGGTAGCTATACTAATAAACGGATTTGTTAACAAGGCAGTATATGTGTAGTGGTATTTGGGCAGTGTGGCTGTGTTGGGCTAACGACGGGTATAAAACCCGCCGTTTTTGGGTTACTGCTTTGCGAGGGTTTTAAACCCTCGCAAAGCAAATATGCTAAAGAACAGGATTTTATATCCTGTCGATTAAAACATTAAGATTTTTTAAAACGGGGAATAGTTTCATGTAATCCAGCTTTTTACGACGGGTATGAAACCCGTCGCTATTTGTGTGTTGTTTCAGGAAGGTTTAAAACCCTCCTAAAACAAACTCGTAAAAGAACAGGATTTTATATCCTGTTAAGGTTTGTACTATCTTCAACAGTCTAACGTTAAATAATAATCATGCAAAAAAGAGCTTCATTCGGCTATTATACCTCACTTCTGGTGGTGACAATACTTTTCGGTTGTAATAACAGTAACCTAGCGAAAACAGAAGGTAACAATGCAGAGATAGAGGACACTACACCAATTACGGATGCTTTTAATCAGTGGTTACTTGAACAGAAAAAGAAGGGAGTGTTTTTGGGTGACGACTCCTGCAATATTGATTTTGTAGTGGAGCATAACATTAACACAATGCCTCTAAATTTACCTGATAGCAACAATACCGATTTTTGGCTTGGTGATGTTAATGGAGATAAGAAAAAGGATGGCTTGATTACGTTTATTGCGGATTTATGCGATGGCGGTAACGGTGCCATGTGGACACAATTTCAAGTGTTAGTACTTTCTAATGATTCAGGTTACCGTGTTAACGATTCTTTTTTTGATTCGCTCACTATTGATTTTGATGGATTTATCCATGTTGATAGCTTGAGCTCAAACACATTTTTTGGAACCTATATTGAGTTTAAAGACGGTGATGGCCACTGCTGTCCAAGTATAAAAGAGGAATTTACAGTAACATACGACAGGCCTATGATACGGTTTCGGAAACCGGGCTTTAAGCCCACACCAAATAGCTTTGAGAGGTAGCGATTTTTGTTTTTGACGCGTATGGAACCCGTCGCTATTTGCCCGTTGTTTCAGGAGGGTTTTAAACCCTCCTGAAACAAACCCGTAAAAGAACAGGATTTATATCCTGTCAATAGATGTGCACCCAACGGAGTATCGGGATGTTTTAAGATTAACTATTTCTGTGATATGGGAGGAATGGGTTTTGGCTCGATAGGCCACATGATAAGAACGCTAAAGCACAATGCGTCTTTAGTAAGCAAACCCGATTATTTTGATACCTCGCTGCACAAAGGCAAGCGGGGACAAAAGACCGAAAAGCCTGAACCACTTACCGAAGCCCAAAAACAGGCAATCCGCAGCAAACTCAGAAAACAACGTATATTCTCAATACTACGGTCATTACTGTTATGGGGTATTAGTGCGGCCATAACGGTATGGATTCTCCGTTTTCTCTTTTAAACAATGATGGAAGAACAATTTACATTTTTTTACAGAACGGCACACCCGTTTTCGCAATGGTACGAAAGCAATTACGAAATTGACGGTATACACTTTAATACTGCTGAACAATACATGATGTACGGTAAAGCAATGCTTTTTGGAGACGTTGAAATTGCACAAAAAGTATTAACGGTAAAACATCCCCGCGACCAAAAAGCACTGGGCAGACAGGTTAAAAATTTCATACCCGAAGTATGGGAGCGTGAAGCAAAGAATATTGTGTACAAGGCCAATTACGCTAAGTTTACACAAAACGAAAACCTAAAAAAATTCTTGTTGGATACAAAAGGCACGACACTGGTTGAGGCCAGCCCTACGGATGTAATTTGGGGGATTGGTATGGATGAAAACGACCCAAAACGTTTTGACCGCAGTGAATGGAGGGGTACAAATTGGCTAGGGGAGGTACTTACCCAATTGCGCGAAGACCTTTTGAGCGGCCAATGACGTTGGTATTGGCACATTTTAAAATCTTCAAAGTACCTTTGCGCTTATGTTAGGTTTAAAGCTGGCTACCGACCCGCGCTGGGTGAACATTGCCGAAAAAACAATAGAGGACATACTTACCGACCATGCTTTTTGTGAGCAAAAAGCAGCCAGTAGCGGTATTTCGCTGATTGTGAATTATTCTGACAAAGAAGATATTGTACAGGCGGTTACTCCGTTGGTGGCTGAGGAGTGGGGACATTTTCGCAAGGTGGTGAAGGAGTTGAATAAACGCGGCCTTAAATTGGGCAAGCAGCGCAGGGATGAATATGTACTAAAGATTAAAGGTCTTAGGCAAGACGGTGGTACGCGCGACCAACAACTGGTAGAACATTTATTGATTTTTGCTTTGATAGAGGCCCGCAGTTGCGAGCGTTTTCGTTTATTGTCGCTACACATCAGCGACCCTGCGTTGAAGGAGTTTTACCACGAGTTTATGGTATCGGAAGCAGGACATTACCGTTTATTTATTGATTTGGCTAAAAAGTACATGCCCGAAGAGCACGTTAAGGAACGTTGGAATGCTATTTTAGAGGGCGAGGCCGAAATACTTGCTTCTTTAGAGCTTAGGGGCGATAGAGTGCATTAATAATTAGATGTGCAGGGCGTTGGAAAGCAAGCTATTTCAATGCATCTAACTTTTTTGCAATGGCTTCTGCCTCAGCCATTTTAAGGTCAGCTTCTTTTCGGTTAATCGTGCTAAGGCGATGGTAATCAGCCAATAGCTTTTTGTATTCTTCGGTTAACTTTTCAGCTTCGGTTTTCTTCTTAAACAATCCAAACATATCAAGGTAACAAGCAGTTGCAGGTTTAGTTCATTGGGACAGGTTTTTATCTCCTTCCAACGAATCAGAAATAAGTAATCTGAAGCAGTGAAACCTTGCTAACAAGGCAGAACTAATAAAACTTAATCTTGCGGGCGGCAAATATTACCATGCGCAGCAAAATAAGTCCGTGTGAAAAGCGAGAAATATTGGTGCTTCCGTAAGTGCGTTCGCGGTAACGTATGGGTATTTCTACAATTTTAAGGTTCAGTTTAAACGCCCCGAAAATCAAATCAAAATCACCAAAGGGGTCAAAATCGCCAAAAAACTTGCGGTTGCTACACAGGCGGTCGTAATCTTCCCTAAAAATTACTTTGGTACCGCACAAAGTGTCTTTAAACGGCCTTTCGAGCAACCACGTAAACATCATACTGAAAAACTTATTGCCATACACATTAAGGAACTGCATGGCATTGGCTTCCATTTTATATACCAATCGCGACCCGTTGATGAAATCGCCCTTGCCGCTTGCAATAGCGTTGTAAAATTTGGGCAAATCTTCGGGGGGCATGGTAAGGTCGGCATCCAAAATCATTAAAATATCGCCCGTAGCCATGGCAAAACCCTTTTTCACAGCATTGTTCTTGCCTTTGCCGTCTTGCTGGCCAATTTTAATATCGTGGGTAGCGGCGTACTTTTTCTGTATCTCTTGTATCTTTTCCCAAGTATCGTCGGTACTGTTTCCTTCTATAAAAATTATCTCGGTATGGCTACCCAGCTTTGGGGTACGCAGTATGGCGTTTTCTATATTACCGCTTTCGTTGCGGGCAGGTATTACTACGCTTACGGTAAAGTCTTTCTTAAAATCAGGCAGGGCATCGGGTTGCGGGCGCGCAAACGCATATTTGCTGATACACAACTGACGGAATAAGGGAAAACGGGCCAATACGGTATTAAACAACCACGATACACCGGGAATGTTAACGGGCAGTATTTGGCGGTGAGCCATGCGGTAGGTATCAAAGCCTGCCAAATCAAGCAGGTTCTTTAAATCGGCATCGCTTAGCCAGTTTTGGTTGGGGGTTTTCATTTTAAGCCCGGTGGCTTCGGCCAGTTTTAAAAGCGGCTCCCACAAGTAGCTGTAATAGGTAACTATCACTTTGGTGTTGCGGTGGCACAGCTTTTTAAGCTGCTCAAACACTGCTTGTATATCATCCAGATAGCCGATTACGTTTGAAATAATCACCACATCAAATTTTTCATCAAGGGTGATGTTTTCGGCATCCATCAGGTAAAAATCAATACCGGGGTTGTTGTTGCGGGCATTTTGCAACATAGCGGGGCTAAAATCAATACCTGCTTTTTTGCTGCCTTTCAGTTGGGCAAGCATCTCGCCATTGCCGCAGCCTACCTCTATCACGCTGTAATCGTCGTGAATAAAGTAGTTGCAGTAGCGGGTAATATCATCCCAATAGTAGCTGTTTTTACGGCGTACTTTCAGGCGCTTTTGGGCTATGTTGTTAAAATACTCTTTTAGTTGGCTCATTGCCTGGTGATTTCAATGGTAACAAACATGGAAATTTGCGGACTCAAGGCCAGCAACGCGTTTTCGATGCCTTTTATCAACCCGTAACTAACGTTAGGGGCCAATTGGCGTTTTGATACGCCCCCGCTTAGCAAATAACGCAAAGGCGTGTGGTAGCGTATACTTTCTATTTTCAGGTGGGGAAACTCAGCCTCAAACTTTTGGCGGTCGCGCTCAAAAATTATCCAAGGCAGAGCACCGTTGGCACCGCTCAATGGGCCTGTGGCGGGTATTTCCCAGCCGCCTTTGGGTTCAAACGGTTCGTGGTGAAAATTGCGGTAGATAAAACGTCCCCAAGCACTGTTGGCAGGCTCGGTCATTAAAATTTTGCCGCCTTTGGCCAGCACTCTTTCAGCCTCTTTTAAAAACAAAGCAGGTTGCGGAATGTGGTGCAGCACATCAATCATAAAAATGCCTGCTACACTGCCGGTTTCAAAGGGCATATTTTCGCCCGGAAACACGTAATCCAGTCCGGGCAGTTCCATCACATCGCTGGTAAGCATTTGGGGCATCACTTCTTTTACAAAACCTGCGCCGCTGCCCAGCTCCACCCAATGTCCTTGCGGAAGGTTGGCACCCCGTTGTTTAAAGTGGTTGTACCACTCGAGGTATAGTTGGTAAAGAAATTTTTTGCTACGGATAATATCCCCGTGCGCCACCGTGCGGCGCGGGTCGTCTAAGTTGTATTGGTCTACTTCTTTTAGATTGAGGATACCCATTTTTGCAAAACGGCAAATGTAGGGAATTTAACCGTGATGAGGAATGGGTTTTTGGGCGGGTATCCCTAGCTGATAATACATACCCCAACTTCTTAACAGGATTGAAATCCTGTTCTGTTAAGATTACCGCATTGGTGAGGACTTAAGTCCTCACCAATGCAGAAAATCAAACGTTGGCCATTCATGCTACCGGTAACAATGCGGTATAGTTATCAGTGTTATATTTTTTTGAGTAATGGTATGATAAGCAGGATGAATGAGAGCACTGCGGCAACGGTTCTAATCAAGTGCCATTTATTCCAGCTTTGTTCAAAATGCGACCGCATATCATACAAGCGGCTGCTAGTTGCTGTTGCAATATCATAAGAGGCAAGGACATCATTTAAAGGAACATTGCAAGCAGCAGTGATTCCAAAAACACCTACAGCATACACAATAGTTGATGCTATAAGGAAAGGTGTTATAGTTGTGTTACCTGCTTTATAGCTTAAAAGACTTGTTACTATAAGCACAATCAAACTTCCCATAAAACTTAAAAAGAATACAGGGTTTAGTATTGCCTTATTAATGCTTTGAAATGCTGACAAGTATTCTTTGTCGCTTAGCCTACCCAAGCCCTGAATTACTGAACATTGGTAGCCGTAAAATAATCCCGCCAATAATCCGGTAAGGACAATACAAGCCCCGTATAGTATTTGAATTGCGTTCATTGTTTGAGATTAAGACCAAAGGCCGGCCGCAATTGTGTTGTTGATGAATTGATTGAACGAGGTGGCATTTCGTTTAAGGATGATTTCGCTATCCATTCTTACTGACTCGTTTCTACCGTCGAAAACCTCTGTGAATAAATATATAATCAGCGATACATAATCTTCAGGCATCTGAAAACTCCTTAACAACGCAGCGTATTCATCGGTTTCTACCTCAACTAATTTTATCTCTTTTTTTAAGGCAGCTGCTATCTTATCAATCACCTCTTTAAACGATAACAGCTCCGACCCCGTTACTTCAATAATCTTATTGTTTAGGGTATCGCTTACTAAAGCTTCCGTTACAACCTCAGCAATATCATCGGCATCAACAAACGGCTCTTTTGCTTTTACTATCGGGATAACAAATTCACCACTTAAAATGCTATCCAGCCAAAAACCTTCGCTAAAGTTTTGCATAAAAAAACTGGCCCTTACAATGGTGTTTTTCAAGCCTGAATTTCTGACAATGTTTTCGCAGGCAATTGATTCACTTTCACCTCTGCCTGAGAGCAGGACTAATTTTTTTACATCAGCTTTTTTAGCCGATGCCACAAAACGAGTTATAATATCAGTGGATTGCGGTATTGCCAAATCGGGTTGGAAAGTAATGTAAACGCTATCATGTCCAGTAAGAGCCCTTTGCCATGTTGATTCATTGTACCAATCAAAAGGTACCGCGGAGCTTCTTGATGCAGGTGTTACGGTGGCTCCTTTTTCTGTAAGCCCGGCATAAACTCTTTTTCCTGTTTTACCGTTACTTCCCAATACTAAAATTCTGTTATTCATTTGTTTCTAATTTTACTGCTTCAAAAGTAGAGTGGCCCGGAGGCCGTAAATAGAACAAATGCGACAAAGCAGCGAATGCTATTTTTTAAGAAAGCTTTTGGGTGTTTTTCCTGTAAAGGCTTTAAACACCCGTATGAAGTGTGATTGATCGGCAAAGCCGTTGTTATAAACAATATCCGTTAGTTTTTTATAGTCTTTTACGGTAAGCTGCTCTAACGATTGCTGAAATTTTGTGATTTGTATGAAGTTCTTTACAGATATGCCTACGGCACTAATGAATCTTCGTTCTAAGGTTCTAACGGTGATGTGCAGCTTTTGGCTAAGTTCTTTTACAGTTAGTTGAGCCCGGTTGCTGAGTATTTCTTGCAAAGCTGCCGCAATAGTCAGGTCGAGCTGCTCCTTCTTCTCAAGAAAAATTTTATAAAGAAAGGATTGAATTATTTCGACTTGTTTATCGGTGTTTAGAGTAGAAAGCAGTTCACTTTCTGTGATTACCCAGTCCGGCAGTTGGTTCAAATCATAACATTCGTCGGTTAGGTGTTTTGAGTTTACATTAAAAAAAATGCCAAGAACAAAGGGATATAGTTGAAAAGCAATGATTTTGTAAGTGCCTGAAATTTGCAACTCAATTGGATGCAAAGTTTGCCCGTAAAGATAGCCGGTGGGCATTTTTTTGTTTTGCGGCTGTACCCACTGCCCATTAGGGGTAATATGAAATATCAAGCCGGGATACCCATCGGCAAAAAACGGAAGAACAGTAGTAGCGTTGTGGTTCTCCTCATCAAAAACAAGAATGTTTTTGATGAAAAGAGCCCTTTGAGTATCGGGTGCTATTACTTGCGTTCTCATTGCCCCGGCAAATTATTTGATTTTACAGATAAAAGGTGCTTGTTGTTTTTACAAGATTGAAATCCTCTCAAATCCGCCGAAAAGAACCCCTGCCCGATAACACATCCCCCAACATCCCAATAGTCGCCTTTCCCTATAGTGGAAGTGGTCGTTGAATGATGGTAACACAATCGATATTTGGGAAGGGGGTAACAATAGCCCGACATCTTAACAGGATTGAAATCCTGTTCTGTTAAGATTACCCATTAGGAGCGGACTTAAGTCCGCTCCTAATGGGTAATTGCAAAAACGGTGGGTTTCAACCCGCCGAAAAGAACCCCTACCGAAGGATACTTTTATAAACGCATGGATGCCGTTAAAGTGAGTGACAATAAGGTTTAAGAACATAAGTTACTTTTGTCAAATGAACCGCACATTTGTTTTTGGTGATATACACGGCTGTTATGATGAAATGATGGGACTACTAAACGATTTAAATGCAACTGAAAATGACGTAATCGTTTCTTTGGGAGATATTGTTGATAGAGGGCCAAAATCAGTTGAGGTTTATCATTTCTTTAAAAACACCCCCAACACCGTTGTATTAATGGGCAACCATGAGCGTAAGCACCAACGGGGTATTTTAAGTTATGCCCAAGAAATTGTTAAACTACAAATGGGTGATGAATATCCTGAATTTATACAATGGATAAATTCACTGGGTTATTACTATGAAACATCCGAAGCCATTATTGTGCACGCCGCTTTTGAAAATAATGTTCCTTTAAAGCATCAAAAAGAAGACGTTTTATGCGGTTCGACTTCAGGCGCAAGGTATCTGGAAAAAATATACCCTGAAAACACCTATTGGACAGATTATTACAGTGGCACAAAGCCCATCGTTTATGGTCATCACGTGGTTGGGGAGTTTCCCAAAATAGTAAATAACACTTACGGAATTGATACGGGAGCCTGCCATGGGGGGGTTCTTACCGTACTTGAACTTCCGGGCTTTATTTTTCATTAATACAAGGTATCCCAAGATTATTGGGCATCAGAACAACGTCGTTGGCAACTTCCGGTAGTTAAAAACAAGAATTGGGAAGAAATGGTGTTTGATGAAATTGAAAAGCAGTTATCAAAATTATCTTTTGTAGAAGACCCCGAGGTAAAAGAATATTTAGAGGGTATTGCAGTAATGCTATCACAAAGAGAACCGTTGCTGGACGAGTTGAAAAATATGTTGGAGCTTAAAGCACAGTCGCTAATGGCGGATGCGGGCGCTGACTTTAATAAAATTGCCGCGACATTGCCGTATAGGTCATTGCTTTTTAAGGCAAGAAACCAACAGTTAAGCCTACAGGATTTGCAAAAGAGCCTTAACACTCCCAAAAAGATGTATCAACTATTGCGTGAACTTGAAAATAAATAAAAACAGGCAAAAGCGGCAAGACTCAATTTTCAATGGGAGTCGAAGGAATTCTTGCCAACGGCACTGTATTTTAAACCGGCAAAAAGCGTGTGGAGTTAACATGATACGTGTTACTGTTACACCAAAGCCCGAAGGCTTGCAGGAATTGCACCTGCTTCTTACGCACCCAAAGCGAAGTATCTCTACACAACGGCACGGCATTTTTAATGGATAGGTAAAAGCGAAAAGGGGCTTGCTCCGGACGTTTTACTTAAACTACGGCTTGTAGACCCGCAGGGTTTGCGCCTGCATCCTCCGGCCTGAATCGAAGTATCCCTGTTATACGACACTATCCAATATTTTAAAAAATGGGCAAAGGGCAGCAAGGGTCTTTTCTATTGTTGTTCTAACCAACTGAACTACCCCAACTAACGCCGGGGGCAGGACTTGAACCTGCGACACACAAATGTTCTCGAAGTATTCCTCACTTACGGCACCATTTATTTTTTATCAATGAAAGAGCAAAAGGCAACAAGGCGATTTACGGGATTTGAACCCGCGCACCAAAAGGTGTTCACCAGCGAAGTACTCCTTGTCTACGGCATCTTTCATCAGTATTTTAAAGAACGCATATAATAATTTTAAAAAAGCAGGCAAAAGCGGCAGAAAGCGGGTCATCGTTAAAAGCGAAGTACTTCTTACCATACGGCACTGCGTTTTAAAACGGGCATTAATAAGCAAGGGCTTGGTTTCATTAAAAGTGAAGTATCCCTTACCAAACGGCACCGTTTGTTTCTTAAATGAAAGAGCATTGTGCAACAAGGGCACATTTTATACGCAGGACTCGAACCTGCTTACCATTTAAGGTTTGCCGGAAGTATCCCTTGTTTACGGCATCTTTCAGTATTTTTATAATTCAAACAGGTAAAAAGCGAAAAGAGAACATGGTGCTCTATCCAACTGAGCTACGGGACGATGGTTTTGTTTGGCAGTTGTGCCGACGAAGGTCGGAATCTCATTGCCAAAATTTTTAGTTATGAGTTCCTGAAACAAGTTCAGGATAACGTCGCCCCGACGGGACTCGAACCCGCGACCACCCGATTAACAGTCGAAGTAACTCTTATCTACGACACTGTTTGAAGTGTTTTATTGCAGAAAGCGAAAAGCGGAAAAAGAACAGGGCCTTGTCAACCGGGATTTGCACCCGAGAAAATGGATTTTGCAATCCATTAACCTAGCCCAAAGGTGGACGAAGTATCCCTTTCCTACGGCATTTCTACAAATTTCTTACTCACCTTGTTGGTTAAAAGTTCCCCCTTCGCATTTCTGCAAAGGGGTGTACTTAACTACTTGAACTCCTTGCCATGGTCAAGGTGAGTAACTATTGAAACATATTTTTTCAAAGAACATTCTTATTGTCATGCCGACGCAGGTCGGCATCGCATCACTAATAACTATGTTTTTAGTAATGAGGTCCTGAAACAAGTTCGTTTGTTGTTTTAAAATTTATAATTAAAATGCTTTTAGTCAAATGATTACATAAGATTAAAATTTGTGTTTTTTATCTTGGGTACAACATAGGTACAGCACCTCAGTTGTTTTGATAGAGCGGTTTTAACTCCAAAGATACGGCAACAGTGAGTGCCATTTGCTCCTTTGGGTCGGGTTCAACCACATAGCGAAGGTAACAATTACTTCTTAAAATGGTAGCCGTACCGTTGGAACTTTCAGAGGTGGTTAAGATGTAAGCAAGCTGCTTGGTAAAGATTTCGTTGCGTAGGTTGCTGGTGAAGTTGATATAAAGTGGGGTTTCGTTGAGACTTTCGTCCGCAAGACAGATTAAATATACCCCGCCCTGATTTGGCAGTGAGGGAATGTCTATTGTGTAATATTGGAATGCCGTACTGTTTAGAAAGGATTTTGCACGTTCTTGAAGTTCATTCCATCGGTTAGTTAGTTGCTTCATAAGGCGGATAAATATAAGTTTAAAAATAGCCGCACCAATTTTGGTGCGGCTGAGGTGTAAAACACTGTGCATCCCATTAGAACGGGACTATTGTATCACAACACGACGGGTTCCCACAATATTCCTTTCATCAGTAACAACATTTAACAGGTAAGTACCCCTTTCCAACTGTCCAACTTCAATTGAGAACAAAGACTGATTTTCAGGAAAGTGTTTAGTCATCACCCTTCTGCCTGTTAAGTCAGTAATTGTAATTGAGCAGCTTGTTTCGGTTTGAAGCGTTGGAACAGAAATATTCACAAGGGAATTTGAATGAGTAACGGGGTTCGGATAAATATTTATCGGAGCAAGGGCACTATTAAACGGTTCGGTACCCACAGTCAGTTTCTCATAAATATACCTGAAAGGGGGTTGGGCTTTCCACTTAAATGTATCCAAGTGCCAATATGAATACGCAGTATCGAGTTGACCAGCTTGGTTGTAGGTTAACACAATACTATCTTCATTTGCACCGGCAGCAATATAATCTGCCTTCTTAACCATTGCGACCAACTTATCTGAATTGTTGTAATAGTTGAAGTAGGAGTAACGCTTGACTCCATTGATTGAAAAATATTCCATTGACTTTATTTTTCCGCTTGGTGTATAGGTATAAACATTTTCATCGCTTTTGTATAACGCAGTTCCATTTGACGAAAACCGAGTCCACTTCAACAACAAACCACTAATGGAATATTCCACTACCTCTTTTAACAAAGTATCCAATGTATTCATGGAGTTAATCTTAGTGTAGGCTTGACCTATGCACCTACCATTGGCATCGTACCAATAATGCCTTGACTGAATTAAGCCGTTCTGCAAAACAAGAGAATCTAAAACCCTTTGGAAATTGGAGTTATAACGGTACAATACATAACCGTCAGTGGATGACCCAAAACTTTTTATATCTTCAACATAAGCAGAGTCTATTAACCCCTGTTTGTAGAAATAATTTACTCTCGAGCCTTTCATTGTAGCATAGTAAGGATAGGTTAAAATGGTCAATCCTGTTACATTATTGCTGGCATCTTTTTGATAGTAATAATTGGTAGCACTTACCGTATCCCAATTATTGGCCTGCCAGCTAAACAATGCAGTTTTTGTAAATCGTCCCTCAGCATCCTTTACATAAATATCCTTTAATTGGTTCTCCCACAAAGAATTATTAGTATTAAACTTTTGGGTGGTGAGTTCTTTTGTATTTTCTTTTAGCCAATCCAAATGGACTTTTGGCACAACCATCATTTTTTCAAAGTCCTCACGTGTAGGTTGAGCAATAGCTTTTCTCTGAAATGAAACAAATACTAAAACAAGTATTAACAGAGTAAACGAGTATTTCATAATGAGTTAAAATTAAGTTTTTTCAATAAATATGAACGTAAAGCAGAACAAACTGCTTTACGTTCAAAAAGTTTCTACGCTTATTCCGATTGCTTAATAAAATGCTCTACAAAAGGCACATTATCTACATACAACACCATGTTGTAAACATCAACAGGCAAACCTGCTATTGTTACAGTATGAGTGTGATTGCCTGCCAATAGTACACCTAATGGTATATCATTAACCACCTTAATCCCGAACTTATTGAACACGGCTATCTTCACATTACCGTCCGTGTTTAAATTCATATCCACTGTAATAATATCGGTGGCAGGATTTGGGTTTAAGGTGTAGGTTACATAAGGTTCACTTGTGCCGCCACCTTGTTGGGTGGTATCCCCTCCGCCTGTGCTATCGGTATAAGTTGGCCAGCTTTGGTTGTACAATACTCCGCAATTGGTCGTGAACTCCTCAAACTCCAACCAGTTAATCACATTGTTTTTTAGCTGCTTTTCATTCTCAATATAGCAGTTCAAAAACATTACAGAGGTTTGGTCGGTGCTGTTGGCAAAAGAAAGAAGGTCTGACACAACTGTTAAGGCATCATCAAACCGCTTAAATGCCCTGTAAACGTGTGCTTTGTCAATGCGGGTATTTAGTTTGGTTTCATAAAATCGGTTGGGTTGGGTGGACTGAAATTGCAGATTGTGTGCATCAATAGCTGTAAATACCGCTAAAGCTGCGGTAATTTGGTTGTTTTCCAACGTAGGGTTGCCCTCAAACACATTTAGTGCATAAGCATCGGCTAAGGTTTTCAGATAAATAGAATATCCGTCTTTATAAATGCTCATACCTGCAACATCGGTACACGAAGCTGTACTTGCTAATAAATTGGCTAAGTTGAGCAAGCCTTGCGGAACAGGGCGAAGTACAGCTCCTTCTTCGGGGTCTGTTGCGGGTGCAGATACGCCCCCTAATGCATTGTTAAAAGCAGTACCCATGTTTTGACCCATATACGTACCTGATGGTACGATAGCAGTAGTTACTCCATCAGAGGCAAAGGGACGTTCTTGATTGCGCTTGTTAGTCCCAAAGCTGCCCACTGTCATCGGGTCAAAACTGGTAGGATTGGCCACAGCATCGTTCCAATACGAAACTGGGCAAGTATGAGTTGGGTTGTGCATGGTACCTACAATATAAAAAGGAGTGTTCGCCCCAAATTCAAGCACTTTGAAATGATATCCAGGATAGCCGTTCTTTTCTATTGTGTTTACAGGTGGGAATGAGTAATTGGAATGGTCAAGAAGCGGGGCAAAATAGTTGTTGTTAAGTACTATATTACCGTTCGCGTTTAACTGGTGGTTAAGACCTAAATAATTCCATTGTCTGTCTATGTTCAATGAGGAACCGTGCAATGCAGGGTTAGCATCAAAAGAGTTGTATCCGTTGTTGAGGTAGTAGTAAGCATTAGTGACGGGGGTACTTCCGTTACTAAACAAAGCTATACTGCGTTGATTATTTTTGAAATAGTTGTTTCCTCCAGCAATGTTGCCGCCTGTTACTGTGGGAATGTTGCTGATTCGATTGGTACTTAGATTGAGTTCACCTCCTGAACTCACAAAAACGGCGTCGGCTTGGTTTTCAAAATAGTTGCAGGTAAGGGTGCTGGTAGTCCTATCTCCACCATAGCCCCAACCTTTGCCAAAAGGCGAGGTACTTGTCCAATTACACACATTACCCATCAGATTAACGGTGGGAAATGATGAACCATTAACAGATACTGCCGATGAGTTTTGAAAGCGGTTTAGTTCTACGCGCAATGGCCCTCGATATAAACCTGCTTTTATTGGCCCTGCACTTGCAACTGCACCTCCTGCTAAAACACCTCCGCTGTTGTCAAAGTAGTTACCGCCTACGTGGGCGGGTTGTTGATACAATACAATAGAGTTGACACAGTTTGAAAACTGGTTGTAGCGTATTTTTATATCAAACAATGAGGAATAACCTGTGAAGGTTAATGCCCTGTTATGATTACTGAAATTATTACCTGTTATGTAATTGGTTTGTGTTAAATGATAAACCGTTATGCCCTCAGAATTAGTCCCAGCTATATCGCTGTTGACAAGATGAAAGGGACATCCTAACTTTATTCCTGTTGTTGCTCCCAGTAACTCTACTCTTACCCCTTCTATTTTAAACAGGTTAAGATTGGCAGGGGGAAAAACGATAGTATTGGCTGCAATTACCATTTTCTTTGGGCGTGTTCCTGTGGCATCTTCAAACACCATTTGGCAGTTGTTGCCGTTTACAATAATGTTGGGGTTGTTGTTTGTTTTGGGGATATTAAACAGCACATGGCCAGTGCCTGTGGGCTTAAACACACCGTTGGTCATTAATTCTATGTTGCCTCTTATTTCCAATACAGCATTTGAACCGTTTAAGAAAACGGTACTGTTTGGCCAAACCTTTAGGGTTGCGCCTTCTTCAATAATCACCCGTGAGTTGTTATGGATTTCAAGGATACCTCCTTCTTTTATTTGTAATTGCGTTCCTGCGATAAAGCGCAAGGTTACATTGGCATGGTCTTCGGGAGCACCAGTCGTATTACCCACTTGAATTTTGCCTTGTGTGTTTTGAGGGGCAGGGAATTTTTCAACTTTAAGGATGGCATTGTTGCAGGCTTTTATATCTTCCCTAATCTGTAAATTACCTGTGCCTATCACGGTTAAATCCTGCATAATGTAACGCTCAAGGTTTAATCCGATGTCTTTATAGTCATTTACGTATTTCTTAACAATATGGAAGTGTTGTAGGCTGGATGTATTGGGTAGGATAATCTCTGTAAACTCGTTCCAATTGCTGTTGTTTACTGAATTGCTGACTTCGGAAAATTTGACGGATTTGCAGGGGCAAATAACATCGCGGGTATAGGTTGGAATGCTTAGGGATTGCCCAAATTGAATGTGAAACAGGTTATACATCAGCATAAAATCCAGTGCTGAATAATTACCTGCCTGAACAAAGGCTTCTCCGGGTTTGAACTCATGAAATCCATCAGTATGTTTCAACCACCTGTTTTCATACGACCAGTAATCTCCGCCGTGACCTGTTAAGGGATTATTCGGGTCGTTATTGGCTGTGTACATAAAAGAACCTTCACACGCTGACATTTCATTTAATATTGATAGCCAATGGTCTCTATTACCCTCGGTGATATATAAACCGTTATATATTTTGGCAATCATCGGAAATATGGGCAATGGTAGATAGTCGGTACATTTTTCTTCCAACTCCGAAATATCCTGAATGTTTGATTGTGCAACTGCTGTAAAAACAATACGCATATTCATTAAATCATTAATTCCTTTAGGGTCTATGCACTCTGTAAACGGTTCATGTAAAAGGTCTAAAACACTTGTTAATCCGGCAATAGCTATGGCAACGTGCGCAGGATTTAATAAATCAATGGGGGTTGATACGTCTTGGAGGCTGTTGATATCAACATATTGTAGGCCATGTAATGATAAAAGGTCTATCATTATTTGAGCAAAATCAATACACCCTTGTGCGTTATTATCCCAAATTTGGTTGTAATAAATGGCACTCAACTTTGAAAACGGAATGCGGAAAATAAAGTTTACATCTCCGTTGAAATATTGAAACTTAAAATCTTCTTCAAAGCTGTTGTCGCCTGTAACAGTTTGCGCCAACCGTACGATTGGATATGCCATTCCAAAAGTCCACCTATCGTGTTTTTCAATTGTTTCCCATCCGTACACTGGGTTCCCGAAACAGTAATTACGTTTCACTGTCCATGCCGAATTTTCATCAGGGGTAAATTCATTCTCTTTAAAATCTTTAAATTCCTGCAACCGTCCCATTATCCTTCGGGTAATGTCCTGCACTTCTGACACGACATTGAACCCCCTATGGCCGCTTACGGGTTGTACAAACACATTATCCACGTATTTTTTTACAAAGGCAAATCCAAAAAATAATGCAATTATTTGGTCGTGGCTGGGGTCGCTGCCTGCACCAAATTCTTTGCCTGTTGGTAAATCGGGGTTGAAAAAGTCTGAAAACGATTTGTGCATACCCAAATCTGCCCAATTTTGTGAAAATAATGCAGGGACGTCGTCCCGAATAAACCATCCATTCAAACTTTCACTTGCAAATTCACCTTTAAGCCTGCCAGCATAATGAAACTCCCCTCTTAAATCTAATCTATTAAAGGCTTCTATCGCAAAGTACAATTCGTTCAAGGTTGCTTGTGTAGGTTGATTAGCATCTTTTAACAATTTGTACTCGGTAGCCAATACGCCGATGTAGTATCCCAAATGGGTCGTAGCATCCTGCCAGCGCATAATGTGTGCATTGTCAAAACGGTTGCGGCGTGAAGCGGGTATGCTTTCGCCTTGCCCAAGCCCTATTTTTACAAAAAATTTTTGAAAACGGTCTCGGTTTTCCCAATACTTTTTAAGGTTTGCGGCAAGATTAGGGTCGGGAGATGTTTGCCCGAATGTAATGGTGGGTAACAGGCATATCAATGCCATTACCACTAAAAGTAGTTTGTTTTTCATGTACTAAAATTTATGAAATGGGTATAAAAAGCGACTACATGGTGATCATGTGGTCAATCAGCTTCCATGTCTGGTTATCGGTTAAATTATCTTTTTGTATGAGTCCTTTTCCTTTTGCCCAATAAAAAGTCATATTTTTTCTATTTGATACTATTGAGTTTGAGATGTTTACTATCAGGACATCTTTGAGTGACAGTGTTTCAATTTCCATGCTGTCCTTTTTGTCAACCATTCGAATTATAGATGTTTGTAATGACCCGTCAGCTTGTCCTCCATAATCTTTTTGGAAGGGATAAAATAAGAAAGAGCTTTCACCAACAAAATTTCCCGGCTTATACTTTGTACAGTAAATGCTATAGCATGGTCTATTGTTTTTGCCATCTCTAATACAACCAGCACTGCCTTGAGTGTTGACATAATAATGGTATGTATAACCGTCCAGTGAACTTTTTATAAAAACATCCCCTTGTTCAAACCTATCTCCCCTGCTACCGTCAATCCAGTATTTATTCGTATTCTCAACTCTGAGGGTGTCTTTTTCACCTGTTTTATCGTTTTCAAATACCCAAAACGTACTTTTTTTAAAGAAATAATAATCCAATACTTCTTGAGGTATCGGCCAGTCTTTGGCTACATAATCGTCGTCGGGTTTGCATGAGTTAACACTAAAGGAAACGATGCACAGTAAAGCAAATAGTACAAGTAATTTCTTCATATTTATAAGATACATAAATAACGGTTTATTGTTGTAAATCGTTTGTTGTAACCTAACCTTTCGACAAAAAGTAATTGTTTTTTTCATAGTTTGAAACAGGTTAGTTTGCAATTACTAAGGTAGCAATTACGATTTTTAATCCACTTGCACTAATTGCAAGCATATATTTTACTTTTACGGAATTTTGCAAATTGATACTTTTCATTAGGTAAACATTAAGAAACTCAAAAAGGGCGTGTACCCCATATAACTGCTACACAGAAGGCTCGCGAAAGCCCGTACCGTAACAGCATAGAAGCAACACGCCCTTTTTTGAGGGCGTGTCCTTAAATGCAGTCCTGCGGTACATAAATTTCGCGATTTTCTGTGCAGAACTATCTTTAGGACACATAATATGTATTCCCTTATAGTCTAAGGTTATTGTTTCTAACTACGTCTATCGTTTACACAAAGGTAGTAAACTACCCAAACTACACCAACACCGGTTCAACTACACGTTGTTTTTAGAAACACACTGTTTTTGTTTGTATAAAGAGCATGGTTTTGGTGCTATTGCACCCAAACAGTAAAACAATAGTGCAAACATTAACCATATTTATTATTAATAATACAGTGAAAACACCCGTTTTTTGAGTGCTAAAGAATAGACAATATTAAAAAGGGCTTCATCCCTGCTGCCTCCGTGGAAACTTGATTATTTATCTTGGGATAGATAATTTATCAAATCAATGTTTTAAAAATATTTACACCAAGCAAAATTAGAAGGTGCAGGCTAAGTTTTCAAGGGTGAAAACACCCAATATCAATGTACTTTTAAAGTACCTGTCGATTAACCAAAAAACAAAGCGTTGAAGATTTCCAACAACGTGTTGTTGGGGTTTTTCAATGAGGTGTTTTTAACCGTTAAACACCGTGTTTTTTAAGCTGTATACTACACTTCTTAAACAAGGAATGTAGTATTTACAGGCTTTTAGCGTATGTGCACATGTAATATTAAGCGTGTCACTACCCAAGCAATATGACCTCAAATAGAAGTAAAATCCATCGTTTTGGGAGTTTTCCCAACAACACGTTGTTGGCCGTTCCACCCGTTCCACTTTGTTCCATGTTGGAACGGGTGAAACAGTGGAACACTTTTATATCATCCAGTTTTTCGGATAAAACAGTTGTGTGCTGTATCAAAACAAAAAACCGCCCATTGGAGCGGTTTTAATCTTGTGATGACACATCAACAAGGGCAAGTTGATAGTATATATATTGATGCACAACTAAAAATCAAAAGGAAACCAAAAGTAGTCGGGTACTCTAATCGTGACAAGGGTGATAACACCCTGTTTACTGTTTTGCTTTCTATACACTTTTAGTAAAATATCAGATTGACAATCAGTTAGTAACAAATTTCCTGTTGACTTGTTTAACACAAACCCGTTTAATTATATAACGTATTCTTGTCGGTAATTTCAACAATGGAAAATCAAATCGTACATCTCGATTTGGACACCTTTTTTGTGTCCGTTGAGCGGCTTAAAAACCCTGCCCTTTTGGGTAAACCTGTTATTGTAGGGGGTACTTCTGACCGAGGTGTAGTGGCTTCGTGCAGTTATGAAGCAAGGGCTTTCGGCATTCATGCGGCTATGCCAGCCCGACAAGCCCGTTACCTGTGCCCCAATGCCATATTTGTTCGCGGTGATTATGAGGATTACAGCAAGTTTTCACACATGGTTACAGAGATTATTACCGAGAAAGTACCCCTGTTTGAAAAGGCATCCATTGACGAGCATTACGTAGATATGACGGGCATGGATAAGTTTCACGGCACATACAGCTATATGCACGAATTAAGGCTGCGCATCATTAAAGAAACAGGGCTGCCGATTTCCTTCGGGTTATCACCTAATAAAACTGTTAGCAAGATTGCAACGGGCGAAGCCAAACCCAATGGCGAAAAGCAAATATTGCAGCACATCATGCAGGAGTTTTTAGACCCTTTGCCCATCAACAAAATACCTATGGTGGGGGAAAAGAGCTACCGCAGGCTACGCGATTTGGGCATTGGCACTATCTATACCCTACGGCAAATGCCCGCCCCTCTTTTGGTGAATGTATTAGGGGATAACGGCAGGGTGATTTGGGAACGTGCCAACGGTATCGACCGTACCCCCGTAGTGCCGTATTCTGAACAAAAAAGCATCAGCACCGAACGCACCTTTGATAAAGATACCATAGACGTTGTTACCATCAAGTCCATCCTTACCAATATGGTGTGTGAACTTACCCATAAACTAAGGGTGCAACAAAAGCTAACCGCCTGTATTACGGTAAAAATACGGTACAGCAATTTTGACACGGAAAGCAAACAAAAACGCATCCCCTATACTTCGAGCGACCATATTTTAATAAAAGAAGCCTTGCAGCAATTTGACCAGCTTTTCCAGCGGCGGATGCTGATACGTTTGGTCGGGGTACGGGTATCGCATTTGGTACACGGCACAGAGCAACTGGATATGTTTGAAGACCGTATTGAGTTGCACAGTCTCTACCAAGCCCTTGACAAGATAAAATTGCGCTACGGCGAAGAGAAAATAACCCGTGCATCGGGGCTGCATACCCATCGGCAGTTGCTGCAACCATAAGAAAGGAAAAAAAAAATTAACAGCCACCCTCAGCACCTATTCCGGTGGTGACTGAGTGATACCCTACCGCTATTTAGGACACAGAAAGGAAAGAGAGGACACAAAACAATGTACATTAATTGCCATAGCACATATAGTCTTTGTTACGGCACAATACCCATTAAAGAATTGGTTAGCCAAGCTGCCCAATGGGGTATTCGTGTGTTGGCACTCACGGATATTAACTGCTCCACAGGGGTGTTTGAGTTTGTGCAACAATGCAATAGCTGCGGTATTAGCCCCATAGTAGGGATAGAATTTAGACGCAACAACACGTTGTTGTTTGTTGGGCTTGCCCGCAACAAGGAAGGATTTAGGGAACTGAACGTCTTTTTGACCGACCACAATCTCAACAAAACCCCTTTACCCGCACAAGCCCCCGAATTTAAGCACGTAACGGTGGTGTACCCTACCCACAACCTGCCCCCTGAAGGGACTTCTTTGCGGGACAATGAATACATTGGTATCCGTCCCTCAGAACTCACCAAATACCAGCTTACCCTGCAACGGGGGGAATTAAAAAAGGCAGTGGTACTGCAACCTGTAACCTACCTGAACCAAACAGGCAGGGAACTGCACAAACGCTTGCGGGCGATTGACAACAACGTGTTGTTGACAATGCTGAATAAAGAAATGGGAGTTGCCGATGATGAATACCTAATTGAACCCGACCGCATTGTAAGGCGTTTCAGTGCCTACCCTGAAATCATCCTAAACACACAGCGGTTAATGGAGAGTTGCCAATTTACCGTGGACTTTGACCGCATCAAAAACAAGCGGTTGTTTACTACCAGCATCTACGATGACCGACAGCTTTTAAGAAAACTGGCCATAGACGGGGTAATACAACGGTACGGTAAAAGCAACCGCGAAGCCCACAAAAGGGCATTGCATGAATTGGAGGTAATTGAAAATTTGGGCTTTGAAGCCTACTTCTTAATTACGTGGGATATTATCCGCTATTCCATGTCAAGGGGTTTCTTTCACGTAGGCAGAGGCAGCGGGGCTAACAGCATTGTGGCGTATTGCCTGCGCATCACCGATGTTGACCCCATTGGACTGGATTTATACTTTGAACGCTTTTTAAACCCCAAGCGTACCAGCCCCCCCGATTTTGATATTGATTACTCGTGGAAAGACAGGGACGATGTTCACGAATACATCTTTAAACGCTACGGCAGGGAGCATACCGCCTTGTTAGGGGCTATCAGCACCTTTCAGCGCAAGGGAGCGGTGCGGGAGTTGGGGAAAGTGTACGGGTTGCCCAAGAATGATATTGACGAAATGGCGGCCAACAAACGGTTTGATTTTAACAGGGATACGGTAACAAAGGAAATAGCCCTCTTTGCCCGAATGTTGAACGGGTTTCCGAACCACCGCACCATTCATGCAGGCGGGGTATTGATTAGTGAAGAGCCTATCAGCTATTATACCGCCCTTGATTTGCCGCCAAAGGGCTTGCCTACCGCACAATGGGATATGTACGAAGCCGAACGCATCCGCATGGATAAATTGGATATTCTAAGCCAACGGGGGTTGGGGCATATCAAAGACGCGACCGACCTTGTGCAGCAAAACAGGGGCAAGAAGATAGATATTCACGAGGTAGCCCCCATAATGAACGACCCCAATGTGAAAGCACAGCTAAAATCGGGGGACAGTATCGGCTGCTTTTATATCGAAAGTCCTGCCATGCGGGGATTGTTAAACAAACTGCATTGCGATACCTACCTCACATTGGTAGCGGCAAGTTCGATTATCCGTCCGGGTGTTGCTTCGTCGGGAATGATGGGGGAATACATCAAACGGTTTCATCACCCTGAGTCGGTACAATACCTGCACCCTGTGATGGAGGAACAACTGAAAGAAACTTTTGGGGTAATGGTGTATCAAGAGGACGTTATCAAAGTATGTCACCACTTTGCAGGATTAGACTTGGCCGATTCAGATGTTTTACGCAGGGCAATGAGTGGTAAATACCGTTCAAAGATTGAGTTTGATAAACTGGTAGAGAAGTTCTTTACCAATTGCAGGGAAAAGGGATATTCCGAAGAACTGACCAAAGAGGTGTGGCGGCAAATTGAGAGTTTTGCGGGGTATTCTTTCAGCAAGGCACACAGTGCCTCGTATGCAGTAGAGAGTTTTCAGAGTTTGTACCTGAAAACCTACCACCCCAAAGAGTTTTATATCGCTGTAATAAACAATTTCGGGGGCTTTTACAGTACGTGGGTGTATGTACATGAAGCGATAAAGGCAGGAGTAACAATGCATCTGCCGTGTGTGAACAATAGCGACTGGCTGACCAACCTAAACGGGGACGATGCCTATTTAGGTTTTATCCATGTAAAGGGATTGGAGCAAGGGGTGGCCGAACGCATAATTACCGAACGGTTTTACAATGGAGTGTACAAAGATTTTGAGGACTTTGCCACCCGCACCAAAGCCCCCCTTGAGCAACTGTTATTGTTAATCCGTGTGGGGGCATTGCGGTTTACAGGACAGGGCAAACGAACCCTGCAATGGGATGCGCACCTGTTAACAGGCCACATTGATACTGCCCCCGATGCCCGGTGTTTATTCGAGACCAAGGCAAAGAAGTTTGAATTACCTGTGTTGGAGCACAGCATGGTAGAAGACGCATACGACGAAATGGAGTTGTTGGGGTTTTCCTTGTCGATGTCTGCCTTTGATTTGGTGGAAATACCCCAAAAGGGGCTAATCACCGCCCAAGAACTGAAAGCCAATGCAGGACGAACGGTTAGCATTGCAGGTAATTTTGTTGCTCCCAAACCTGTTAGGACGGTTCACGGGCAGGAAATGGCCTTTGCAGCGTTTTTGGATAAAAACGGGGCTTTTTTTGATACGGTGCATTTTCCTGATAGTCTCAAATACTACCCCATACACGGTAAAGGGGTGTATCAAATCATTGGAAAAGTGGTATTGGATTTTGGGTATCCCTGTATTGAAGTAAGAAGGCTTAAAAAGTTGCCTGCGGTGGCTGACCCGAGGTATTGAAACATTTTGTAAATTTACTCCAATCAAATACGCATTTTTATGTTTGAGTTTACATTCGTTATAGCCGAATATGTAAAGGGCAATTCAGTAAATACACCAATAAGGAAGTCGTTAAATATCTGTTTTACTGCATTTATTGCAGCAAAACTATATCAACAGATATACGGTGATTATACTTGGCTTGATATAAGTGATTATAAGGGAATACTAAATTTTTTTGTGCTTGGTGATTTTATCATTCCCTTATGCTTAGTTGCATCTGTGATTGCCTTCTTTGAAATTTTCAGTGCTCTATTAATATCCTATATTAATAGGGTTTATTCTATGCGTTGGATGAAAAAAGTTTCAGACTATAATCTGTCATTAGCTGACATTGAAGAGGCGGCTAAAGCCACAATTAAAAAAACGAAAAAAAAATTCAATTTAACAATTACTCCGAAACAAATTCTTCAAGCTCACGCTTTTATTGCACAACAACTGGCAACAGTCAATATGGATGAGGTAAAATTAGCTTTAGCCTTAAACAAAAAACCAATTGAAGACACAATAAAAGTGCTACAAAAAGCAGTTGTAGCATTTATTCTTGCTAAAATTTTCGTGCAAAATTTCGGATGGTGGTGGCTTTCGATTAGCAGTTTACTTGCTCTGACAGCAATTATATTATTACTTACTTCATTAGTTTTTCTCGATATTATCCCGTTGCTTTTTGAAAAAATAATTACAAGCTCCATGAAGCTGGAAAAGGAAGAAAAAACAGATGTCAATCCTGCAAATGATGTAATTTAGCTATATGAAAAAATTATTTTACCTACCTTATTAACTTTGAGCATTCTTTTGTCAAATTGTTCAAAAGATAGTGGAAGTGCTTCACCAAATACTACCGATTGTCAAAATCACCAAAGTAAACGACGCGGAGCAAGATGTAAGGGCGGGACAGAGTCAACTGCAACCGGGTCAGGTGCTTGTTCAGGACACGGGGGCGTTGATTATTGGTTGTGTAAATAAGTGGAATTAACCGAATATTGCAATAATGGAAAAAGAAACTATAAAATTACTCGAACAGATATTAGACAATCAGGTCATACTATTTAAACGTTTGGATGATATTGAGTGTATGTTAAAAAACAGACATCGCTCAGCCCCATTAACAAGTTACGAAAAAGAGCTAGAAACCTTAAACGAAAAACTAAAGGAACAAAGAATTAACTTTAATAAATAAGGCTATATTAAGTATTGATAGTTTTTATCTTATAAGGGTAATATTGACATACGTCTTTCATTGTAATCTATCAATAGTAAACTACTATTCTCTAAATACAATTCAGGAACTACAAAGAAATTTACCAGCGACCCAAAAAACGAAACTCTTATTCCTAAGCCATCTCTTGTTTGTGAAAAAATTATTGAATGACAATTTTCATGTGTTTTATCAAACTCGAAAAGTCGGGAAAAAAGCTCACCTTTAATTGGTGGAATATTTTCATCCATAAGGATGAAATCTTTAAATGGGTCAAGTGACTTAGCTTCTCTGGATTGAGGGTAATAATAGAAAAGTGCATTAAGCCCAATTTTTAGTGTTGCCCCCAAAAAACTTACATGACTAAAAACCATACTCGTATTGACTTTATCAGTTGAACCAACATTAAGAGCTGTAATTTTTAGCTTTTTCGTTTCTATAATTCTTTTAAAAAATTCAGAAAGAAAGTTTATACTTTCTTTTGCAGACCTACTTCGTATAATTAGTCTTAAATTATCATCAAGAAAAATACGGGGCTCAAAATAAGCACTATGACTACTTACATTTGAAACATTTCTATGTATAAGATATATTTTATCATTAATCCTTGACTCAGTAAAATTCGTAACAAGAACTGTTTCATCCTCAACATCAAACTTAATGCATTGATATGGCTCTCCTTTTGCTTTGGGAAAAGATATTGCCACTTTACGGCTTGCGTGAACCCAGAGATTTAAAAGGCGATAAAAATCCTCAAGCTCTGCTTTGGATGAACCTACTGATGCAAATAAATTATCCTGAAAATGTATTTGAGGTCTTAAATAAGACTTAAATCCGCTTTCCGTGCCTGCCTCAAGAACTATTCCTGACTTTTCATCATAAGAGAATATTTCATCAAATTTAAGTGTGTTCTTTCTATGTTTAGCGGATTTATAACCCCTCACTTGTTTGTCACTTCTAATTAAGCCAATTGGGGATTTTTGTATAAAATCCCTCTCAAAACCTGAAAAAAAGTTATTACAGGAGTCACACACACAATCAAGATAGACATCTGCACCCCCTAAAGCTTTAGGAAAAACGTGTTCTGAATTGCCTGCTTCATTTTTCCGACAATAAACGCATAAAATCATCTTCACTCAGTAATATCATAGACAGAAAAATAAATACAACTAATTAGCTCCATTAGAATTTTGCCCATCAAAATTAATTGTCTCTGAAAAATCCAAGGCAGGGTACGCTTCAGCTATTTCTATAAAATGTGTCAATAGCTTAGACTTCGTAAGACTTTTTACTTTCTGAAATACTTGAGGAAATCGATTTTTGATATCAATTAATACCGCCAAGTTGTAGTTAGTCAAAACATAGAGTTCAATCTCTGTGCGGTGAATAGTTATATCTTTTGCATTAAGAAATAACTCAATTTGGTTATATATAATTTGAATGACATCTGCATTGTAAAACTCTTTCTTTAAGTCATGAATATCATCATCAAAGCTTGTAAGGGCTTTAAGAATTAATTCCTGAATGTTCCTTTTTATTCTTATTCCCCAAAGTAATGGCTTACCATCGGTTTGTTCAAAGAATATTATGATTTCTCCAGTATATTCTTTAACATCCTCATTAAGGGTTAGAAATACCCTAAACTTACCTGCATTGGGTATGTAGGAGGTTCTATATAAAATTAATGTTTCCATAATGCTTAACTAAGCTAATTTAGTATTTTTTATTTTACTTATTCTTTAACGGCAATTTCAATCTCAGGATTATTCTCTTTTGACTTTACAATCTTACTATCCACAGGGTAACACTCAAATTCTGAGGTATCTGCTGGTTTCATAAGTTCTGCGATGAAATCTAAATCAGCTTTGTGGTCAAGCCATACGGGTATTGTTTCAGGGTCAAGTAGCAGCGGTGAACGGTGGTGGCCAACTTCCTGTAATAGCGGTGTTGCGCCTGTGGTAAGAATTGAGAACGTGCGGATAGTTTCCCCTGTTGATTTGTCCGTCCAATCTTCATAAATACCAGCTGAAAAAAATGGTTCGCTATCCTTACGGTGGATTAGAAACGGCTTATTATACTTTTCCTTTTCAGAGCCTTCAATAAAAAAATCCATCGGGATAATGCAACGGCGGCTTTTTATAGCATTCCGAAAACTCGGCATAGTAAATATTCCTTTCGTTTCGCTATAAGATGGGTCGTTGGATGGGTTTTCTTTTCCCTCTACACGTGCATTAAACAAGTACATCTTTTTATCATTCCACACCGGACATAAACCAAACATTGCCCATTGATAAGCGACGGGTTTTTCGGGAGTTAAAATACCTGCAAACTTGCCCACCCAAGTGTTTAAGTTTAACTGCATACCCTCTTTGGGGGCTATATCGGTTTCAGGTAAAAACTCTTGTTTTACCTTTTTAAGAGGTAGTTTCTTTTGTCCAAAAGTTCCGCACATATCACAAATTACTCAAATTCTGCAATAAATTTCTCTATCAAATCTTCTCCATTTTCAAATTGTATTAAAGTCTTTTCGGCTATGGAGTAGCTGTTCCAAACTTCTTTTGCTTTTTCACTTAATTCATTGCTTACAACATAAATTAAATGACAGTCTCTCATAATTTTACTTACTTCAATAGCTGCAATTACTTGGGGTCTTTTAATTGAACTGTCTGAACATTGTATATAAACAATATATTCTATGCCTTCATATTTGAATTTTGTGTATAGATTATCAGTTGAGTTGGTGTTTTCGATTATCTTATTTGGCTTAATTTCCTCAAACCCCATTCTTTGCATTAGGTGCAACAAAATTTTCTCAGTTCCTAACCAATTAAGGGTATCTTCAATCTGAGTCTTATTATTCTTAATTGCTTGTATTACACTCTTAATCAAAATACCAAAAACTATAATTATACCGATTATTATTAGTGATAACCATCCTATTGAGATATTATACGTTGTTAATGCGTACATTGGATATATGATTGCAAAAGCGATTAACAATTGAAGAAGTTGCTTTGCACTTGGGAGTCTTCCATTTTCCTCCTCCTCCATGATTGAATAGAAAAAATCATAAAACTCATCAAAATTTTTTCCTGCAACCCCGCGTTGTGTTGGGTCAGGTCTATGAATTACTTTAGCAATTACCAGTGTTGTTGCAATGCTATTTGATAATACAACCGGGTTTTTTAATCCGAATTGCCTTAAAATCAGTAAGAGTAGTTCTTGCCCCCAAAATCTTATAAAATCTATAATCTCAAACAAGAATACGTAGGAGATGAAAAAAAGGAAAATCATTACTAATACAAATCCTTCTCTGAATAACAAAACCCATTGGGTAATATTGGTTAAGTCTTCGGCAATCTTTCTTCCCAATACCCAATCATAGAGAACAAACATTAATGCCAATGATAAAAGGACTTTTAAGACTTCATAAATCAACTTTGTAAACTTATGAGGCTCGTCTGTATAAAACTTCAATATTTCAAACATAATCTGATAGGATTTGTATAATGGAAATATACTCTTAATGTCGTTTAAAAGTCAAGTGTTTCATTGCTCAAACTTTGACCTTAATCATTTCATCCTTATGGTTGCTGCACTGTAATAACGTCAAACGTTTGCACAGTTAAGATTTTAGGAATAACTTGTTATTGGGAGCGATGGTCTTTTGGTTAACCATACATTCTATTATGCGCTTCGGGAAAGAGAACCACCTTCTTTGGAAAACCGTTTACCCTTTGTAAATGGCTGATTTTAGCTTGCAATGATTAACACCCAAATTACATGAAACAAAACACTTCGGTTCGGATAATTATTGCAGTCATTGTATTTGTCTGCGGGCTTGCAAGCATCGGGATAAATTTAGTATTGATGCCACTATTTGTTTTTTCAGGGTTATTAATCTTACCAATTACCAGTGCTTATATTTCGCAAGTACTAAAAATGTCTTCTCAAGGTAAAATAGCCCTTAGCATCCTCTTTTTTATTACAGGCTTTATTGGAATGGGGGTATTGGCTGAAAACCACCCTTCCGACTCAAATATTACCAGTAAACTAGCTACGGATGTTAAACAAGAGCAGCCGAAAGAAGCTGTTATTACTTTAATGGCTGAAAGCCTCACAGTTTCTTATGACGAAAACGAGGTGGCAGCCGATAATAATTACAAAGGCAAATTATTTGCCGTTGAAGGGATTGTAGAAAGCATCGGAAAAGATATTTTCGACGACCCGTATGTAATTATTAAAGGCCACAACTATGGATATAATGTACAATGCTATTTCGCGAACAATAATGGACTTGAGTCCTTGGCTAAGGGGCAACAGGTCAAAATTTACGGACGTTGCAACGGAAGGTCGATACTTAGTGTATTAATGAAAGATAGCAGAATATTGAATGAGTAATACTAATCCCTTCCGTGTTTAAAATAGCATAATTGATTAATTCCGCTATTCTTCGTATTCAATGCCCGGCACTCCCAAATGACGGTATATCATTTCAACCTCTTTTGGGGTGTAATCTTTAGTGCTCCGTTTATCCACCAGCAAATTGGGTACTTTGCGTAACCACTTTTTCATGGTGGGTTCGGATACACCGTATTCATCCTTCAATGTGCTTAAATTCTTGCTTACTAACTTTATTTTGTTCGCCATTTCAATGTTTGAATTTTAGTATGTTTGTTTTACAGTAAGTAAATAGATTATTAATCTAATTATGGACACCAGCAAGGCGGGATAACACCCGCCTTTGTTGTATATATTGGTAGTATTTACCTAATTCCAAATAATGCGATTTGACAGGTTTAGTAACGTCCAACAACACGTTGTTGGTTCATAGTCTTTTTTCATCCGTTATCCCGTCAAACACCCATTTATGAAGCAATGCCCCTGTTTGGTTGTCATAAATCAGGGCTGTTAAGAATTTCCTTTTGTATCGGCCTGTTACCAGTCCTTTCAGTGCATACAGTCCTGTATCTCCTTTCTTATCCCTGTATTCACATGAAAACAAGGTGGTGTGCTGCATCCCTTCAGGTAAATGGGCTTTATCTTTAAAGTAGATGATAAGTTTGTACTTTGCGCGGGCTTTGTACCCCTGTTGTTTCTTTACAAAATGCGGATTTTGTTCCATGTTTCTGCTTGTGTGTTTAGATTAGGTTGTTGGGGCAACAACACGTTGTTTTTGCAGTGCCCATTGTTTTTGGATATTAGTCATAGCGTGGTAAAACATTACCTCAGCCTCCGGCAGCTTCTTGTTTTTAAATCGGGTTTCCCATTTGCGGTACACCTTTAAACGGTCGGTATCGGTCAGCAACTCTTTGCGGGCTTTGTCAAGCTCCAATTCTGCTTTTATCAGTGCCTTTCGCTTGTATTGCAATAGCAGCCATTGTTCGGTTTGGATAAACCCGTAAGGGCATTTGTTGTCAAAAAAGGTAATCGGATTCACAATGAACTTACCCTGTTGGTACTTTTTGGTTTTATCCCCTTCCAATGGCCGCTCCTTCCATGCTGCTATCAAATCCACCCGTTGGATTAAGGTTTGTTGGTACTTTTCCCATCCATCACGGGTTAGTGGTTGCTTAAAACTGCCGTACACGTGGTTAAACAACTTGTTTTTGATTTTACGCTCCGTTTCTTTGTCGAACTGGTGGTAAGGATACAGGGAGCTGATAGCATAGCGGTAAAACTCCAACACCATTGCCAACTGCCATGCGGGGTATTTTTTGGCCGCCGCGCCGCCGCCCAGCCTTTGTTCAGGAAATTCGTCTGTGGATAAGGGTGGGTTTTCCACACAACCATCTGCTTTGAGGGGTGTACAAGAGAAAAGTCCAAGAGGCTTTGCAGTATCAGCCGACAAAGGAGGCTGGCCACTATTGTTTTCTATCCCGTTATCCCCCAATTCACAGGGAATAGAGTGTATATTACTCTTTTCTAAAGAGTTTACAAGATTGCTTTGGCGCACATTTTTCGCTTTATCTGTATTTTCAGTGCTATCGGCAGTGGGTTGGTTTCCCAACAACGTATTGTTGGAGCTTTGGGGGTCGTAAAGTAGTATCCACGCCGGCACGGTTAATTCGTAATCAGCTTTCGTACCCCGAAAGGTCTTTTGTACAATCCCCATTTGCTCCAGCTTGGAAAGGTGGTTTAAAATGGTGCGTTTATCAACTTTGACAAGGTGGGCTAACCGCACATTGTTCATGCGGCAGGGTATGGGGTTAATTGTTAGACACCCTACACGATTATTTTGGCGCACGTAGGCATCGCATACTTTTAATAAAGTTAGGAATAAACCGCCTCTGATACGCTCTTTTGGGGTTGCTGCCTTTTGGTTGAAGTCCTTTACAAACTGGTTGAGGTGCTTGCGTACTTCTGCAATGTCTATCCTGCGGTAATCAAACCCGTCTATTGGGGCAGGGTGTGTATTTTGAGGTGTGGTGCGGTCGGTTCTCATAAAAACAACGTGTTGTTGGGGTTTTGTTGGTGTTTTTGGGCAAGGGTGATGAAACGTTTGTGTATTCGCTGGTGGGTAGCGATTTGACGGGTTAACAGTTCGGTATCCCCTTGGTTATGGGGTACGGTCGGAAACAATAGCAACCGCTGTATGTGCCGTATTTTTTCGGTTTCTGCTTTGGCTTTTTGAAGGTACATTTGCAGTTCCCCTGTCTTAATTTACTTAACTACTTCACCAAGCGGCAAAGGGGGCTATTCAGCCCCCTGCGCTTGCTTATTGTTCACTTGCTTGTGAGGGGGCATTGTTAATGAACGGATGTATATTCGCTAATGTGTGGGGGCTTGCGCAACCTTTGTTTAATTATCCCTTCCTGTACCAGTTCGGTAACGGCTTTTACTACCAGAGCTTTGGTAATACCTCCCTGTGGATTTTGAGATTTTAGTCCGTCGGTTATCTCATCAATAATCAGCCATGTGCGCTGGCTGTCGGTCAAATGCCTGTCGTGGGCAGGGTTGCCCTTTGTATCTTTTGGAGTGAGGTGCGTTTTTACCTGCTCCTTTACCGCATCTATCGAAATAGCTGGGGCAGGCGTTGTGGTTTTCTTTGCCATTGTTATACGTTTTGTTTGGGATTTTGAGGGAGTGAAAGGGATACTGCCAAAACACTGTTGCAACGATTGCAACGGAAAATGCCCGCCGTTACTGAAAAAGCACCCAAAGCAAGGTTAGGTTCAGTTTGCAAAGGCATTTTGCACCCTGTGCAGGGATGGGTTTGGGGCTTGTAAATGTCCATACAAACGAATGGTTAAACGTTTAGCCCTTGTAACTTTTAGCGTCCTGCCTGATTTCGTCGGCTGATTTTTGGCGTTTGGATTGTAGCCACTTGTCCAATTCCTCTTTACGGAATAGGGTAGCTTGCCCGCGCTTAAAAAACGGAAGTGCCCGTTGGGAGGTTAAATGGTACAATCTGCTTTTTGAAAGGCATAAATAGGTGGCTGCCTCTTGCACGGTTAAAGGCTTGTCAATTTGAAAAGTCTGCCCCTGCATCTTGCGGTTCATTTCTGCCACTTGTTGAGTAAGGGCATCTAATTTTTCTGAAAGTTCGGTGAATGGATTTGCTGCCATTTTGTGTTTCGAGTAAGTGCAGCAAATCTGAGAAGAAAAAGTGCATGGGGTGGGCATCCAACCTACCCCGAATTTTGTGCCTAATTTTTGGCCGTTTTGTCGGGGTGGGTTGGTGGGGTAACCCGTCATGTTGGTCGGACTACCCCGTTACCCACCCCATAAGCCCACCCCATAGGTTATTTAGCGCTTTCTTTGACTTTGATTTCCAGTTGTTTAATTAGCTCCTGCATGGGTGCATTTTCGCGTAGGTTTGGAAATTGCTGGAACAGATTTTTCACTGAAAGCAGGTCAGTTTTTAGCCTAAATACGGACACTTTGTTTAGCGTTTTGGCCATCTTGTATATCGGTGAGTTGTCCATTTTAACATTTCCTGCCCTATCGGTAGGTATTTCTTTGTCAAGTATCACATGAATAAACCTTGCTGTTTGGGTTAAGTCAGTTCGGGAAAAATCCACACCTAACGCTCCTAACATATTTATTAAAGCAATTACACGACGGCGTAAAGTAAACTCAGGCGATTTTGCATCGTTCAATGGTGCTACCTCCAATTTTTCAACCACTTGTTTGTTACGTTCGGCCTTTGTTTGTCTTTGAGGTAGGATGTCAGGATAGATTTCCCGATGCGCCGCTCTTAAATGGTTGTTGTAAATGTGTGTCCTTTTCATCTTATCACGACTCAAAAGAAACATTAATACATAATGCAGTTTATAAAACTGATACCGATAGGTTACAATAGTTACCCGATTATCGGGGTGACCGACTTTAATTTGTTTAAGGTTCATCCGCACACCTAATATCGAATTGTACTTTACCTTCGGTTTGGGTACATTCTCCAGTTGCGGCATTTGGTCTGCATTGTCCTCCAATAACTTTTCCAACCTTTCATTAACAGCTTTGCGCTTCTCTTCAGTGGGGTCGGTAATCATCTCAAAGATGCTGAAGAAGTCGTCAGGGTAGCCATGTGTCGGGGGCGGTTGGTTGGGGTGGCTGTTACCCCTGTTTAACGGTTCGTGCCTGTAATACTGTAAATAATGGTTGAAATGGGCGTGCATCACCTCAACAAAGATGTTGTTGCGAAAATTCATAGTTTGGTCTCCTTCCTTACAAATGTGTGTCCTAAAATCATAACTGTAAAACCAACGGTGTTAATACCGATTGTTTTTTCAGTAGAACGCAATTATGTAAAAAACGTGCCAGTTTTTTAAACATTTTCGACAAACTATGTAATGACGGGTATTACACCCCATAGGTAGCAAGGGGGGCTAAAAAACAACACGTTGTTGCAGGTGTTTTTTCAAATAATATTAGTAACCAATTAGTTATACAATTCCTGAGAAACGCTGTGTTGGAAAATCCGCAACGCGACGTTTTTACAAGTGTTTCAGTAGTAATCAGTTAATTTTACCAAAAAACACCGTGTTTTTTGATTTATTAAGTAATTATTTTATTACTAACTCTTTACGTATTTTTTGACTGCAACAACGCGTTGTTGGAAAAGTTGCCTTAATCCGTGTATGGGTTGACACGGGTCGGTTATCCCACCAATAGCTTGGACACTTCGTCTAATTCATCGTTTTTGAAGCTATCCAAATACACTTGCGTCATGCGTTCAGTAGAATGCCCTAACATATTTTGGATTTTGGCAGTGGCTACATCTTTCCGTAACAGTTGGGTAGCAAACGTATGCCTTGCCATGTAAAAGGTTACTTTCTCCCCAAGCCCCAGTTCGGCTTCTATGATTTTAAGGTATTTATTGGTCAAAGAAAGTTTCATTTCTATACGATGGGTAGCCTTTGAAGGAGTATTATATTTCACAGGGTCGAGGATGGGAAAAATATAATCCTCGGCAGGCGGGATAACATTCTCACCGTATTTAAGTTGTTTATAATACTCCACTACCTTTAAGGCAGGTTCTAACAGTAATATATTGTATAGCTTTCCTGTTTTGGCACGGTTATACACCAACCTTCCATTATAGATGTCTTTCCATTGCAGTTTGGCCATATCGGTGAAATTGATGCCCCAACAGTAATAGGAAAAGGTAAAGTAGTTAATGGTATCGTGTTTAATCGACCCTGTTTCGGCGATATAGTTGAGCAGAATTTCTAATTTGGCTTTGTCAAGGGAGCGGTGCTGGTATTCGGGGCGCAAATGGCTTAAACTGTATTCTAAAAACGGGTTGTTGTTCTTTTTAACTACTCTCTCAAGGATAGCTTTGCCAAAAAGAGCCTGTAGTTTATTCAGCATCGTTTTGATGTACGAGTTTTTAAACCCGTTGGCTTTTAAATACTGTTCGTATTTCACTAAAAAAGCAAGGTCAATATCTAAAAAGGTTAACTGTTGATTGTTGTTGGTAAATCGAAGGACTGAGTTCTTAATACTGCGGTAAGTACCTCTTGTGCCGATGCGTCCTTGTTCTTTTAGTTCTGCAAGCAGTTTATCGCAGAATTGAACAAAGGTCATTGAGGGCTTATTATCCTTTATTATCTCCCGAACGGTTCCGGCTGAAAACCCTTTCTTTTGGCGTTGGAGTTCGAGTAGTTCTGTTTGGGCATCCAATAACCGTTGGCTTAAATAGATGTTTAGTTCAGAATGTAAAGGGTGTTTCTTATTGGTAAGCCCCAAAGCTGCGTCCCATTGGGATACTTTTGCTGTCTTTCCTGTGAAGATAAACTTAGACTTGCGGTTGACTGTTACCCTGATTACAATCGGATGGGAACCGTCGGCTAATGTTTTGGACGTTCTAAGTAGTAATTTTATGGTCGCCATAGTTTGTTGTTAAACCCATGTTGCACCCCTAATCGGTACAACATAGGTACAACAAATGTAACAAAATGTGGCATAAAGTAGCAAATAGAAAAGTCAATTATTCGACGAAACATCAGTAATGACAGAGAATAACAAAAGTCAACAAATAAATACTGAGCTTCTGAAACAAGTTCAGGATGACAGTTTGTTGTTGCGGACCGTACGGGAGTCGAACCCGTTTGAATATCCCATAGACAGTGGGGTGCCCTAACCATTAGGCCTACGGTCCAAATAAACACCCTCTTGTGTTCCCCCTTTTTAGGGGGGATCCAACGCGCAGAGCTTTGCGCGGCCTCTCCCTATTAAGGGAGAGTGCTGAGAGGGTGTTCAACAGTTACAACTCCATTTTATTAATCACCTCAACGGCGGTTTGGCCGTTTTCCATAGCCGCCAGCAAGTCGAATATTTTATCGCTCCAGCCGGCTATCAGGTGCACATCGTGGCGTGTCATTCGCAAAGGCGTATTACCGTAACCTGCCAAGTCAAACAAATACAGTTTGGCTTTGGGAGCTATCCGTTTGTAGGCTTTCCATTTTATCTCCATTTGGTTAGCCATCAAACCTGTACTCCACAATTGCACATCGGTAAACATCATCACTTTGTCCACTATCTCGTTGCGGCGTATCAGGTCGTCAATTACCAAATAACCATTGGTCGAGTAACCCACTTCGCCTTCGCGACGATAGTATTCGTTCACGTTTGATAACACATTGCGCTTAGGCATATTTATTATCTTCCAACGGTCGCCAAACATACCGCTCACCACATTTTTACAACGCGATTGCAACAACATACCCAGCATCAAACCCACGTCGTACAACATTATTTTGCTTTTGGCCGATACTGCTTTTTGCATCGAGCCTGAAACGTCGCAGGCTATAACTACGCTGGTATTGCTATCAAAACCCGCTATGTTTGCCGCACTTGCGGTTACAGCGTCTTCAAGTGCATCCAACAAAATGCTCACGCCTTTATAATTCAACTCCTTCAACTCACGGTAGGCCGCCAAGAAACGGAAGGGCAACTGTTTTGAATTGGCCACAGCCTTTTCGTTACTTAAATAAGCAGCTACTTTTTCAAGGTGTACCATTGATACATTTGCCTCTAACATATTGCGCAGGTTACGCATAGTAGCCATGTAGCCCATTTTATTGCTCGCTATCAATTCTTCCCACTTTACTTTGAAAACGGCTGCTTTCACAACAGGGCTTTCAAACTTCTTTTGGCCAAGGGCTGATAATTCAGTTTCCCATGTATAGGGCGTTTGCAACGTATCGTTGGCAATTTTGGTAAATACCGCTTGTTGTTCTTCGTTGGCAGCTTTTGGGTGCACAAGAAACAGCGCATCGCGTAGTTTCACTTCGGCAGCCCGGTTATATTTGGCAAATTGGTATTCATCAAACTTGTTAAATGCCATTGCCAAACCTTTTTGCACCTGTTTTGATAAACGGTTCAGTTTTTTAGCCCCGGTACGGGTGTTGGCCATTTGGTAGTAGGCAAGCAACTCGGCAATTTCATCCGCACGTTGCACCACACCGTTCACCGTTTTACTTACCAAACCGTTACCGTTGTTGGTTTTTGCCAACTCAACCGCCAATACAAGGGGCACGCTTCGTAAGTGCATTTTGGTACGGGTATAAACCGCCAGTTTTGCCACAAACTCAGGGTTGTTTTTTGCAATAAGCGATTGAATACGCTCCAGCTTGTTACCGGCCTTTTCGTAAAAATTATCGCTAAGTCCGGCAGTTGCTACGGCAGTATACAACTCCACCTCAGGGGTAAGTGTATACGCAGGTGCGTTTTCATGGTTCACAGTAGGCTTGATGGCCTTTACTGTTGGGTTTTCTTTTTTAAAGATGTTGAAACGCATGTTTTGTGTCCTCCTTTTGTTTTAATTCTTTTTAGCTGTTTTGCTGATACAAAGGTTGGGACGTACTACGCAGCCGAATTGCGCAGTTAAAGTATTTTATAAATATTTACTTAACTTACTTAATATCATTGAAATAAATGTTAAATGATAAATGAAAATTGAAGAAGTACGCAAATACATTGCGTAGTATTTTGTAGTTTTGGATGTAAATAACCCCGTTTTTAACCATGCCTTTAAACAAACTGGCACTTTTGCGCTATAAAACCATCGACCAATGCCTGCGAAACCGCTTTAGAAAATGGACGCTTGACGACCTTGTGGAAGCCTGTGCAAATGCATTGTACGAGTACGAGGGCATTACGCAAGGCGTGAGCCGCCGCACGGTGCAGCTTGATTTGCAGAATATGCGCAGTGATAAGTTGGGCTACAATGCACCCATTGTGGTGCAGGATAAGAAGTTTTACAGCTACGACGACCGCAATTACAGCATTACCAGCAACCCGCTGAGTAAACAGGATGTGGACACGCTGACGGAAGTAGTGGGGGTATTGAAACAGTTTAAGGGCTTTAGCTATTTTGATGAGCTTACCGAAATGGTGAGCCGCTTGGAGGACAAGATTTATAAACAGCAACACAAGGGGGTATCGTACATTGATTTTGAGAAGAATGAATTGTTGAAGGGGCTGGAGCATATTGACCCTTTGCACAGGGCATTGGTGAGTAAAAAACCGTTATTGATTACTTACCAATCGTTTAAGAAAACACAGCCTACGGTATTGGTGCTGTATCCGTATTTATTGAAGGAGTACCGCAACCGCTGGTTTTTATTGGGCAGACGTAAAGACCATAAGGAAACCACTACTACACTGTTGGCACTTGACCGCATTGTTGGATTTAGTGAGATGCCCGGCGAGCCTTTTGTGGAAGCTGCCTTTAACCCGCACACGTTTTTTGACGATGTGATTGGCGTAACTAAAACATTGCAAGACCGGCCGCAGCTTATTGAACTGTGGGTGGATAAGGATAACGCACCGTATGTGATTACCAAACCCCTGCATCCCTCACAAGAGGTGAGGCGACAAGATGAGGAAGGTATTTATATTACTATTAATGTGGTGATGAATTTTGAGCTGGAGCGCGAAATACTGGGCTTTGGCGAACGGATGAAGGTGCTATCACCACGAAGGTTTCAGCAACGGATTAAAAACAAGTTGGGAAAGGCAGTTGGGTTATATGAAGTAAGAACCGCCCAATAGCATCGGGATTTATTCCCGATAATATATCAAACCTCCCTCTGTCCCTCCTTACTCAAGGAGAGAAGCCACGCACTGCCCGTTGAACGACGAATGGTTTTTGATAACTGTTGCGTTATCTGTGCGGCTGTTAATGTCCTGAGCCTGTCGAAGGATGGCGGGTTAGGATTTATTCCCGATGAGCCTTTCGGCAAGCTTCTTTCGGCAAGCTCAAGACAGGTGGACTATACGTTCTCTTTTTGGAAAAGAGCGGGGATGGTTTTTAGTATCAGTTTGATATCAAACCATAGCGAGTAGTTGCGGGCATAGTCGTTATCAAGGCCAATGCGCTCTTCTTCGCTCATTTCGCCTTTTTTACCGCGTTTGGTCACCTGCCAAAGTCCTGTAATACCCGCAGGAGCCATAAAACGCAGTGCAAAGCGGTCGGTAGTCAGCTTCTCAGCCTCATACATGGGTAGCGGACGGTTGCCCACAATACTCATATCGCCTTTTAGCACGTTCCACAACTGGGGCAGTTCATCAATACTGGTATTGCGTATAAACTTACCCACTTTAGTTACGCGGGGGTCGTCTTTAATCTTAATAAACGTGCTGCCGTCTTTTTGCAGGCGGTACTGCTTATACTCGTCCTCTGTCATTACCTTGTTATCGGCATACAACAGTAGTTTTTCTTTATCAGCTACCTGTTTTTGGGGAGCGCTGCTTTCTTTTTGTTCTGCTTCGGGTTTGTTTTGATATTGGTTCAGGTGTTTCAAGTCCTTAAGTCGCGCATCTGCATTGGTGTACATACTGCGGAATTTGTAAAACCTGAAAATATTATAACCTGTACCCACCCTTAGCGAGTAATAAAACACAGGGCCTTTAGATTCTAATCGCACCGCAAGGGCAACTAGTAAAAACAACGGCGAAAGCATTAATAATGCTAACGAAGAGAAGAAAATATCAAACGCCCTTTTGTTCCAAGGCATTGAATATTCTGGTATTGCAGGGAGTTTTTTCTCTTTTCCGGGGGCTATCGGCGGGTTGGCAATTAAGTAATCCGCACGCAGGGCAAACTCATCGTCAGTAGTTTTTGTATCAAAAAGCTCGGCAATTCCTGCCTCTAAAGCCTCTTTGCGAACTGTAGAGTTGATTTTGTCAACCACTACTGCCATCGGTACATTGGTAAGTTGGTGTGAAGCCCTAAGCTGCATTTGCAAGCCGGCAGTGTTGGGGCCGTTTACAGGACCATAGGCCAACAGCAAACCAAACTTTTCGGCAGGGGTAAGCCACTCAAAAAAGGTAAACCCGTTTTTAAAAATGGCTATCTCGTATTTATCCTTAAACCGCTCCACCATATTTTCGGCATAAGCAAGGTCGGGATGAATAAGGGCAATACGGGGTAGAGTATTCACGTCGGGCTTAGTCATTCTTTATCCTACGGAAAATATTTTCTATGCGGGCTTCTAATTCTTCGGGATTAAAAGGCTTCACCATATAATCGTCGGCACCCGCTTTCAAGCATTTTATTTTATCAGCGGTACTCTCGTTACCTGAAAGCATTACCAACGGAATTTCTCTGAAAAAGCCGCTTGAACGTATTTGGTGTATAAAGTCCAAACCGCTCATTTCAGGCATATTCATATCAGCTATAATTACGTCGGGAATATTACCCTGCTGCATCCACTCAAGTGCATCCTTTGCATTGGTTTTCTGCACCACCTCGTATTTTTTTCCGAAAACGTGGTTCAGAATCATCAGTATCGACTTTTCGTCATCTACAGCAAGTAACTTTTTTGCCATGTAAGGTATGTTAACTGCGAAAGTACTTAATTGGGGCTAAAATAGTGTAAATCATACCTATAATTTTTAATATTCGGGAGCTCAGGTTTCCTAAATGTTGTTATATAGCACCTTTTATTTTACACAAAGTAGTGTTGATTATGACACGAACTTACTTTTTCAGGCATAAATAACAGGCTTTATTACCGGTTTCTTAACCCCTGTTTATTGGCTGTTTTTTACCGAACTTTGTAGTATGCTTCTTGAAATTCACCCCGATAACCCCCAAGACCGATTAATTGAAAAAGTAGTGGAGGTAATTGCTAAAGGGGGGATTGTTGTTTTCCCCACCGATAGTATTTATGCTTTGGGCTGCGATGCCTTTAATAACCGCGCTATTGAAAGGGTTTGCCGTGTTTTAGGCAAAAAACCCGAGAAGGCCAACCTTTCGCTCATTTGTAAAGATTTGGGCAATTTATCAGAATTTACCACGCCCATAGGCACGCCTACCTTTAAGCTGATGAAAAGGGTACTGCCCGGTCCTTATACCTTTATTTTAAAGGCCAACAGCAATGTGCCTAAAATTTTTAAGACCAACAAAAAAACGGTGGGTATCCGGGTGCCTGATAATGCTATTTGCCAGGCTATTATTGAAAAACTGGGACATCCGATGGTTTCATCGTCGATACATAGCGAAGACGAGATTCAGGAATATTTAACCGAGCCCGAAGAAATTTATGGGGTGTATGAAAAGATTACCGATGTGGTAATTGACGGTGGGGCGGGAGGCAATCAACCCTCAACGGTGATAGACTGTACGGGTGAAGTACCCGAAATTATACGCCAAGGAAAAGGGATTGTTGAAATTTAGTGCATCCGCTTGCCCTTCTGACCGCAGGGAAGAATCTTATCGCAAGTATGTAAAAAGGATGAAACAAGATGCTTCACTATCGTTCAGCATTACAGCAAACCTGAACCCTAAATCCCCTAAAAGGGGACTTCCGCACGACGATAGTCGTATTAGTGCGGTTACCGTCCTGAGCCTGCCGAAGGAGCGCGGAGGGTTAAAGCTTTCCGACACCCCCTTGTGTTCCCCCTTACTAGTGGGAATCAGCCGCACAAGTTCATTACAGCAGTATGTTTTTGGGAAAGAATTAACCACGGTTGTCATTCTGACCGCAGGGAAGAACCTTCTTACAAATGTGTTAACAGAGTGAGCGAAGATGCTTCACTATCGTTCAGCATGACAGCAACCCCGACCCCTAAACCCCCAAAAAGGGAACTTTCGCACGACATAGTCGTATTAGTGCGGTTGCCATCTAAAGCCCGCCGGAGGAGCGCGATGGGTTAAAGCTTTCCGACACCCCCTTGTGTTCCCCCTTACTAGTGGGAATCAGCCGCACAAGACCATTACAGCAGTATGTTTTTGGGAAAGAATTAACCACTGTTGTCATTCTGACCGCAGGGGAGAACCTTATCGCAAATTTGTTAATAAGGGGTGATAAGATGCTTCACTATCGTTCAGCATGACAGCAAACCCGACCCCTAAATCCCCTAAAAGGGGACTTCCGCACGACGATAGTCGTATTAGTACGGTTGCCATCCTGGGCCTGCCGAAGGAGCGCGGTGGTCTGTTCCCCTAGGCATTGCCCGCTTCAAAACATTTATTAGCTGCAATGTATTCTTCTACCTCCGGGGTAACAAGATACCCGATAGGGGCTTTTTGGCCTATTAAATCACGGACGTATGTAGCTGATATATGCAACACCGGAGCATCGTAAAAAATAATGTTAGGATGCTTTTCCATTTCGTCGCTCCGATACCCGAAACGATGGTACACCAGTAATTGGTGGTGTGCTAAAATCTCCTTAAAATCCTTCCACTTATTAAACGAAGCAAGGTTATCGCTCCCCATAATTATTTTAAAAACGTGCTGCGGATTACTGCTGCGCAAATGGCGCAATGTATCAACCGTGTACGAGGGGAGGGGCAAGCCAAACTCAACATCGCTGGCTTTTAAATATCCTTTGTTGCCAATGGCCAGTTTCACCATTTGCAGGCGTTGCTGTTGGGGCAATAAATCGCTGTGGGTTTTAAAAGGGTTTTGGGGCGATACAATAAACCACACTTCATCCAACCGCCCAAAGTGGCGCATATAATTGGCTATGATAAGATGCCCAATGTGTATGGGATTAAACGAGCCAAAAAACAGTCCTATATTCAAGGGGGCAGGGGTTAAGATTGGATAAACCGGGTTACTATTTGCTGTGCCCGTTGTTGGGCATTTTCCAGCACATCATTAATCAGCCGCACATCCGCGTATTTTTCATACTCAAGCTCGTGGCGGGCTTTGCCAAGTCGCATATCCAGCTGTTCGGCAGTTTCGGTACTGCGGCTGCGCAGGCGGTTTTCGAGGGTTTCAAAATCTGGCAGAGTAATAAACATCAGCAGAGCCTTATCGCCGTACATCTGCTTCAAATTTTTAGCTCCTACCACATCCACATCAAACACCACGTGATGGCCTTTGGCCCATATCCGCTCCACTTCGCTTTTCAATGTGCCGTAAAAAACACCTTCGTACACTTCTTCGTGTTCTACAAATTCGCCGTTTGCCACACGGGTATTAAATTCATCTACTGAGATAAAATAATAATCTTTACCGTGTTCTTCGCCCGGACGTTTTGAACGTGTAGTGGCCGATATTGAAAACTCGAGCACAGGCATTTGTGCCAGAAGATACTTGGCAATAGTGGTTTTTCCTGAACCCGAAGGGGCTGATATGATGATGAGTTTACCTTGCAAAACGCATTTAAAATCGCGGCAAAGTAAATACATTTTAAGCATTATACAGTAGTGCCCTTTGCGTGGCCTAAAGTAAACACCTGCAATAAGGCGTTACTTCATAATCTGTAAAATAGTTATACTTGCACCATGCCCTTTATAAAAAGGTATTTTACTTGGCTGTTGGTGTTTTTTTGCATGGTGTTTGCCCTGCAAATGTGGTTGTGCAGCGGCACGCTGGCTCCCTATGCGGCAACGCTAGCCAATCCGCATTTGGTAAACGACCAAGGGGATTACATTAGCATTGAGGGGGATACGGATTTTAATGAACTGGGCTGTTATTACATTGCCAATTACGACCACAAGCACTACATAGCTAACTATAAACTGATTGATGGCAAACCGAAGGAAGAATGGAACTGGGCATATTTACTGCGTCGTCCGTTGCTGTACATGGTAAGCTACCCGTTTATGAAGATGTTTGGTTTTACGGGGGGAGGTTTTGTAATAGCCATAGTACTGAATATTGCCGCACTGGTGTGGTTTTGCCTGTGGGCCAAAAAACGCTGGGGCAAAACGGCCTCCTTCGTGGGGCTGGTGTTGCTGAGTGCTTACCCCGCCACTATGTATTGGAGCGGGATGCCCTATCCGCATATTTTAATAACCGCCTGCACACTGGTGCTTACCATATTGCTGTATAAAGTTTGGGAAACCCGCAGTTTACGTAAAACGGCGGTGTATAGTCTGTTGGCGGGTATCAGCTTTTTGGCGTACGACACCTACATATTTTTTATCCCTGCTTTTGGTTTGTTGCTGTTGCTGCAAAAAAAGTGGCGCGCTATTCCGGTATCAATGGTGATGTTGGTATTACCCCTTGCCCTTTGGCTATGGTTTTTGAGCGGGAGAACGTTACCACAATCCAGCGGAAATACTGACATATACGGCAACATTATCAATGCGTATTTGGGCGCAACGGGTGATGTGTTGTGGGCTAATTTCAAAAAACTACCCTACTTGCTGTACCGTAACTTTTTTGATGCTACGTATTTTTATTTGGCGGTGCTGTTTTGTGTGGTAATTGTAATGGGAAAAGTGACCCGCAGCATTGTGCTTGATTTGCCCTTTTGGGCTATTGCAGTGAGTATGCTTACGGTATTTGTGTTTAACAACATGGCTCCCTATTACGAGGGATGGCAAATGCGTGGTGATTGGATTGCCCGTATCTACCAGCCCGCCGTAGTCCTTATTTTGTTGCTTGTTTTCGGGGTGATAAAAACGTGGGAACGCGACGGAAATATGCTGCCCATGTATATTGTGCTGGGATTGGCTGTTACTGTGTTTGTGTTTAATACAAGAATAAATGTATTACCCGCGCTTGGCAACGACTCACTAACCTACCACCATTACCGTTTTTATTTTCACTCCATGCCCGAAACTATGGGGCAAAATCTTGAGAAATACGGTCGCCGCCCGTTGTGGGTTTGCCCTTGATATTTAATGATTTTTGATTTTGAGATTTTTTGATTCCTTTTATTTCTCAACTATTTCTGCAAATACTCTAAAGCCCACCAATGGCGAAGGTGTTAATTGCTTTCCCCCGAATTCATCCTCAGCGTCAATTCTTAAATAATACCCTAAACTTCGCCAGTTCCCACCTTTAGTATGTCCTTTTTCAGCCAGCATTTCGCTCACATTTCCTGCCATATTGTAAAGTCCGTATGAATTTGGCCAGTAACTTTTTACAGGAGTAGTGATGATACTATTGTCGCTTACTGCACTTGCCAAGCTCCCTGCAACATTACGGTTGATAATCACCACATCTAAATTATTAATTACAGTATCCTTTGCACTGCTTTCCGGAATGCTTCTATAATTCGCTAAGTGATTACCTCTTGAATTCCGCAAGAATGGACCTCCCCAAGGAAATTCAAAATTTTCTCTCCCTCCGCGCGCAGCCTGTTTCCATTCAGTTTCCGTGGGTAATCTAAAAATAACTTTCTTAAACCTCCTCTTAGGGTTCTTTTGGTATTCATCAGTAAGCCATTGGCAATATGCTACAGCCCCTTCATAACTTACATTTACAGCCGGGTAGTCTTTGTATGCGACGTGGCTGTGGTAATATTTCCCCATAGGCCCCCAAACATTCAAGCCGACACTCCATTGGGCAGTATCAAAGTTGTACATTTCCGCTAATGTTGCCTGTTGGCTACTTCTCAAATAATTCAGGAATTTATTGAATTCAGCATTGCTTACCTCACCAATACCGACATACAAACTGTCGTTTACCTTGGCGTAGCCGTCTTTAAAACTCTTATAGTCGAGGTATCGGGCTTGTTTCTTTTTGGAAGTACATCCCAAAGAAAAAATCAATACAAGCAACAACAAAAAATTGGCAAGGTTCTTCATGTAAGGTCGTTTAATCAAAGAAAACGAAAGTTACAAAACGATTATTTTAATATGCTACCTATTGGGTTTTTGTAAAGATGCACAAACCTTCAATAACGTATAAACATGATGAGAGGACCTATCACCGTTCTTAAACGAATACGAACAACCCCCTACAACTGCATAGCAAACGAAGCATATTTTACCATTGATTGAAATACAGCTTATTAACCACCTGTTAACAAATGTTGTATGCGGGGCAAGGGCATCACAACAAAAAAATGTAGGTTTGCACTAAGATGGTTCAGGTGAGAGGCAAGCAAATAGTGGTGGACATTCATATCCCATGCCTTATCGACCAGTTAAACCCCGAAACAGGGTTTAATATGGTGAAGGTATTGGAATACCTTGAGTGTAAGGTGAATTATGATACCGAACAAACCTGCTGCGGAATGCCTGCCTATACCAACGGTAATTTTGATGATGCCAAACTAATCGGCGAAAAATTTATCCGCGAGTTTCAATATGACCGTCATGCGGTTTCTATTTCGGGAGCTTGCGTTGGTGCCGTGCGCCAGTGGTACACGCACTTGTTTAACAACAGTATGCTGCACAACCCTTGCAAACGCTTGCAAAAAAACCTGCACGAAATATGCGAGTTTATTGTGGATGTTTTGAAAAAAGAAGACTTGGGTTTGAGCCTTGCCGCCAAAGTTTGCTACCACGATAGTTGCCAATCGTTGAAAAGCGGGATTAAAACTGCTCCGCGTACCTTGTTGCACAATATTAAAGGGATTGAGCTGATTGAAATGACCCGCCCTGAAGAATGCTGCGGCTTTGGTGGTTTTTTTGCCACCGACCACGAAGATATTTCAGTATCGTTAGCCGAGCAGAAGGTAAATGATGCGTTGAAAACAGGGGCTGAGTACATCGTTTCTAACGACCCCGGCTGCTTGATGCACATGGATGCTTATATCAAAAAGAAAAATCTCCCCCTAAAATCTGTACATATAGTAGATTTGCTGGCAAGGGCAATAGGGTAGTCTTTTTAGCTGCGATACTTAGCTAAAGGCTAACGTATAAACGCTGTTACGCATGAAAAATTTCTCAAAAAACCACCTCGAAGATTTTTGCAAAAACGTATTTACCAAAATGGGTTGCAGCGATGCACACGCTACGCTGGCGACTGATGTTTTGATAAAGGCCGATATGCGCGGCATCGATTCGCACGGAGTGGCTCGTTTATCAGGCTATGTGCGGTTGTGGGAAGCCGGTAGGATTAACGCCACGCCCAACATTCAGGTAGTACACCAAACTCCTTCAACAGCAACTATTGACGGTGATGGCGGACTTGGTTTGGTGGTAGCCCCTTTTGCCATGCAGGTGGCTATTGAAAAAGCACAAGCAGTAGGAAGCGGTTGGGTATCGGTTAAAAACTCTAACCACTTTGGTATCGGAGCGTACCACGCTTTAATGGCCGTTGAAAAAGACATGGTGGGCATCAGCATGACGAATGCCAGCCCGCTGGTAGCCCCTACAAATAGTAAAGAACGTTTATTGGGTACTAACCCCATGTGTTTTGCAATACCGGGGGGTAAATACCCGCCTGTGGTGAGCGATATGGCGACTTCGGCGGCGGCCAACGGTAAGCTGGAGATTGCTCAACGTTTGAACAAAAGCATTCCGCAAGGATGGGTGCAAGACAAAGACGGACAAGCCAGTACCGACCCTAACGAATTGAAAAAGGGGGGCGCATTATTGCCATTAGGAAGTATGGAAGAAGCCGGCCACAAAGGGTACGCTCTTGCATCTGTAGTAGATATATTTTCGGCGGTTTTATCGGGAGCAAATTACGGTCCTTGGGTACCGCCGTTTGTCAGCTTCTTACCTCTTGCCCCTGATATGCCCGGTCAAGGTATCGGTCATTTTTTGGGAGCAATGCGGGTTGACGGTTTCCGTCCGTTGGAAGAATATAACACACACATAGAAAACTGGATTGAACGGTTTAAATCATCTCCTGCCATTGAAGGACAAACCGTGCTAATACCGGGTGAACCCGAAACGTTTGAGTACGCAAACCGACTAATCGGCGGTATACCTCTTACCGAAGCGGTAATAAACGACTTGACTGAACTGGGAACAAAGTTGGGAATAGCGTTTTAGGTAAATTCCCCTTATTTATTAACAGGATTAAAATCCTGCTCTGTTAAGATTACCGTATTGTAGCGGACTTAAGTCCGCTACAATACGGTAATTGCCAAAGTGGTGGATTTCAATCCGCCGAAAAGCAACCTTATCTGATAACACATTAACCCGACTTTCAAATCGTTGCCTCCCTTGGTTATGTTTGCTGCAACGGCCCGAAATCACTAAGTATTATGGCTTTGTGTTTTCGTGTATTTGCAGCTTGAACAACTTGTCTCAATCAGCAATTGTTTTTAAATAACTCTAACCTAAAAGCCCCGATACCTAACCGATATTCCAACACTACATCCCTTTTTTGTATATTTTTGCCACAAACGCTACATGACCCAAGCCCTGCATATCGTTGTGCCCTGCTACAATCCCCATGAGGGCTGGGAAGTACAATTGTGCAATCATTTTAGCGATATAAAACAATACCTGCCCGCCTATCAGATTCACCCAGTGGTGGTGAATGACGCCTCCTCAACCGGCATCGGTGAAGCACAATTACAATACCTGCACCAACACCTGCCCAATGTTACCTATATCACTTACCCTGTTAATCACGGTAAAGGATATGCCTTGCGTGAAGGTATAAAGGGTATTGAAGACGGGCTGATACTGTACACCGATATTGATTTTCCGTACGAGTACGAAAGCATGGTGAAGATTGTGCAGAGTTTGGAACAGGGAAGTGATATTGCCATCGGCACCCGCGATAACGAATACTACGAGAACACCCCGCTAAAGCGTAAATGGATATCGAAGGTGTTGAGGTTTGTGTTTAAAGTGGTATTCAGGCTACCCATTACCGATACCCAATGCGGTTTAAAAGGCTTCAATCAGCGCGGCAAAAAGGTATTTATGAGTACCACCATTGAACGGTTTTTGTTTGACATGGAGTTTATTGCCATTGCCAGTAAAACCAAAACAGTGAAAATGGAACCCGTGTTTGTGGTACTTCGCAGCGATGTGGTTTTCTCTAAAATGAACCTGAAAATTCTTACAGGCGAATTCTGGAACTTTATAAAAATACTGCGCATTGTGCGCCGTCACCAGCCTTATGAATAGTACCACCCGCAAATACGGTATTTGGTGGGCACTGGGTATAGGCTGTGCAGTTATCCTGCTGTTTTACGGTAAATTTATCTTTAGCCCTAACAGCTATTTGTTTAGTCCCGGTGGTGATGGGATAAAAAACTACTACACCTTCGCGTGGCACGTACAGTACGATAGCAGTTACAACCATTTCAGGGGGATGAATCACCCTTGGGGCGAACACGTAGTGTTTACTGATAACCAACCCCTTATCAGCAATGCTGCCCGTTTTGTAAACAACAACATTACCCCTGTGGGCAATGTTGCCGTAGGCATTAATAATCTGCTGTTGTTTATCGGCTTACTGGTAGCCATCGGCATCTTGTATAAACTGTTTCTGGCTTTTACCAATCACCAATGGTTTGCAGTGGCAGCTGCGGTTGCCGTGGGCATGATGTCGCCACAAATCGACCGTTTCGACGGGCATTTTGCACTTGCGTATTGCTTTGTAGTTCCCCTGTTTATTTGGTGGTTATACCGGTTTTTTGAGAAACCCGTTGTTACACTTAGCCTTGCCATGGGGCTTACCCTATTGCTATTGCTGTTTATACACGTGTATTACTTGGTAATTGTGGGAGCTTTGGTGCTGTGTGTTTGGTTGGTGTTTTTAGTGAGCAAGGGAAACGGTATCACACTGAAAAAGGCAATTCCCCACCTGTTCATACAAATAGTACTGCCTTTTGGGTTGTATTTTTTGTGGCTGAAGTTGACAGACACCGTTACCGACCGCCCCACCCAACCTTACGGTATTGTTGAATACGCCGCCTACTGGGAGGGCTTATTGCTGCCGCTGGATTATGATTATTTTAAACCGCTGAAGCAGGCATTGGGCGTTCGCAAAGTATCGGTAGAAACCATTGCCTATGCCGGATTGCCTGTGTTGCTGTTTGTTTTGTGGGCGATAGGAAACGGTATCTATTCTAAAATAAAAACTAAAAAAGAGGCTGAGGAAACTCCATCAATCGCTACCTATAATCAACAGTTTTTGCGGGTGTTGCTGCTTGCAGCCTGTATGGTGTTTGTGTATGCGGCGTTTGTCCCCTTTTTGTTCAATATTCCTTCCATCTCAAAATACTTAGGATTGTTAAAGCAGTTCCGCAGTTTGGGTCGCCTGCTTTGGGTGGTGTTTTATGGGCTTAATATTTTTATGCTGGTGTACGTGTTTACTAAAGTGCGTGCAAAGAGCCGATACCAATGGTTGCCTTGGGCAATGATTGGCATTTTGGCCGTAGAAGGCGTATTGTACAACATTCACACCCACGGTATTATCAACAATCCTCGCCAACCGCTTGCGTGGGTACCCCAGCACCTTACCCCCGAAAGATACGAAGCCATTATACCTATTCCCTTTTACCACGAAGGTTCTGAGAATATTGGCAAAGTCCCCTTGTCTGATACCATTGTGGGGCAAAGTATGCTGTTATCGTGGCAAACGGGCATACCGTTGCAGGCAGTGAAAATGAGCAGAACATCGCTTACTCAAACCTTGCAGCAATTAGAAATGGGTTACGAGATTACACAAGTGCCTGCGCTGCTAAAAAAAGCAACAAAACCCTATCTATTACTGCACTTTTTGCGGGATAGCGTGTCGCTCCCTTTTTACCGGGAGTTACACCCCATTGTGCAAACCGATAGTTTCAGGCTTTATGAAATTACGGCTCAAAAGCTGGAAACGCTGATACAACGAAGGGCAAAGCACATTATAGATTTTGTGGGAAATACGGAATACGAGGTAAGTCCTTTTATTTTTAAAGCCTATGAAAACCACCCCTCTAAACTGTTTTTTGAAGGGGCGGGTGCTTTGGAAATAAAGGGCACTGAAACCACAACACTTATAGATACAACATCCGTAGAGCTTGGCGACAGTATATCCGTATCGTTTTGGATATATGCCCGCACCGAAGGATTACCACAGTTGAAGCTGCTGGTGGATGAGGCAAAAGGGACTGAACGGGTGCACGTGCTTAACCATGTGCAAGCCGTGATGGACGATTGGATGCTGGTAGAATACAATTACACCACCACAAACGGCAAAGCCCGCGTACAACTTTTAAAAGACGGAGCCAAGCCCAATGAACTCTTATACATTGATAATTTGTTGGTGCGCCCTGCACGGTGGCCGTTTATACAGCAAAAACAAAACGGGTTGGTATTTAACAACCGATATTACAGGTAATCTTATCCTCCTTAATTATTTATCATCAAGGTGTATTTTCTCTCGGCGGGTTGAAACCCGCCGCTTTGGCAATCTTAACAGAACAGGATTCAACCCTGTTAATATGTCGTACTTAGGATTAAGTGGGAAGGGGATAAAAGAAACAGTTTCCAATTACTAAATCTAAGTTCTTTGATTTTTTGCCCCTTTCAAGTCCAAATCTTAGTGCTGTGCGTAACAAAAATAACAACATAACAGCGTAACGGTATAACATCGTAACACAGGGGGTTGTGTTTTTACGGCAAAGCCTTAGTTTTGCAGTGCTTGCAAATAAAACAAGATCATATCGTATTAGTAGCACTGGCATTGCTGTTCGGTGCTTTTGCATGGCTGGTGTCTATTTCCACAGGTACTGAGGGCGGCGAAGACAGTTTTCAGCATTACCTGATTGCCCGCTATGCGTTTATTCACCCCGAAAATTTTTTAGACCATTGGGGTAAACCTTTACACACCTTACTGCTATCACCCTTTGCCCAATGGGGCTTTACGGGAGCCAAGATATACAACTGCCTTGCGGGTATGGTAACGGCGTGGTTTACCTACAAAACCGCCGACCGCTTGGGGCTGAAAACGGCTGTGGCATCAGTGGTTTTGCTGTTGTTTGCCCCGCTATATTTTTTAGAGCTAAACTCAGCCCTTACCGAGGTTACTTTTAGTATGGTATTGGCTGCGGGTATTTATTTCTTAGTGGCTGATAAATACTATGCGTCGGCAATTATATTCTCGTTGCTGCCCTTTGCCCGTACTGAAGGTTTTATACTGCTGCCGCTGGTGGGAATATTTTTCCTAACCCAGCGCAAGTTTATCCCGTTTTTGTTTTTGGGTGCGGGGTTGGTGGTGTATAGCCTGATAGGATATTTTTACCATTACCACGATTTGCTTTGGGTGTTTAGCCAAAACCCCTACTCGGGCAAAGACGGAGTGTATGGGCGCAGTAATTACTTTTGGCACTATGCTGATGCATACCGCTACATTATTGGTGAGCCGCAAAAGTGGTTGTTTATTATCGGGTTCTTGTCGCTGTTTTTCCGTCTCAACAGGGCATCAAAAACTACAGGGATAACTAATGCAGAGCCAACGTTAAAATATTGGCTGCTGATACTTACACTGGCTTTGGCCTTCTTTTTTGCCCACAGTATTGTTTGGTACTACGGTATACAGGGCTCGGCAGGACTGGGCCGTGTATTCGGCAGCATTTTGCCTTTGCTGGCATTAATAAGCACACGCGGTGTAGAATCTATTTACAAGCCCTTTGTGGCTAATATAAACCTACGATTGGCCATTGTTGCTACCATTTTGTTTTATGTGGTGCAGTATCCTATTAATAATTATAAGCTGCCCATAATGCTGGGGCCTGAGGAGACCGTATTGTACGATGCAGGTAATTGGTACAAACAAAGCAAGTATTATAAAGAAGGGAATAAGGTGTATTATTTTGCCCCTACAGCGGCGCTTGCTTTTGATGTAGACCCGTTTGACCCTAACCAAAGGGCATATTTGCACGATGCCAAACGCAGCAACGAGGTACCGCAGGGCAGCCTGATTGTATATGATATGCACTTTGGCCCTAATGAATGTCAATATCCGCTGGCAGATATTAAAGGTAATCCTGATTACGAACTGATACACCAAATTACACCCAAAAACCCTTTTACTACATTGGGCGGCCATAATTACGAGGTGTATTTGTTTAGGAAGAAATAAGAGTGTTTTTGCAGAACAGATTGAAATCTGTTGCTATTGAGATTACAACGCGAAGCGGGACTTAAGTCCCGCTTCGCGTTGTAATTTAATCCCGAACGGTTTTTCAACCCCGATACAAAACAAAAAAGCCCCAAACGGGGCTCTTTGTATATCAATAATTTTAGGAATGATTATCCTTTTGCAAGAGAGGCTTTCACCTTTTCTTTCATCCACTCGGTAGTTACCGATTTTGGACGCTCTATTGGATGAGCTAAGGCGCGGTCCCAAATCAATTGAGCCAATACACCCAAAGCACGTGATACGCCAAACATTACGGTGTAAAAATCGTACTCCTTCATGCCGAAATGCACCAAAAGGGCACCGCTATGGGCATCAACGTTTGGCCAAGGGTTTTTCACCTTACCAAGGTTTTCCAAAATTGGAGGTACTACTTCGTACACATTCCATACGATGTTTACAAAGTCGTCATCAATATTGTGGCGTTTAGCAAAATCAGCCTGTGCAGTAAAGCGAGGGTCGGTTTTGCGCAACACAGCGTGTCCGTATCCGGGCACTACTTTACCTTCTTTAAGGGTTTTGTTTACGTAAGCGGCAATTTGCTCTTTGGTAGGTTTGCTGGTACCCAACTCTTCTACCATTTCAAAAATCCACTTAATTACCTCTTGGTTAGCCAAGCCGTGCAAAGGACCAGCAAGACCGTTCATGGCAGCTGCCAAAGAAAGGTAAGGGTCGCTAAGTGCTGAGCCCACCAAATGGGTAGTATGTGCTGATACGTTACCACCTTCATGGTCGGCATGAATAGTTAGGTACAAACGCATCAACGCTTTAATAGGCGCGCTATCGCCCAAGCCCAGCATGTGTGCAAAGTTTGCACCCCAGTCCATACCTTGCAATGGAGCAATGTGCTCATTGTTTTTGTAGGTGCGGCGGTAAATGTAAGAAGCTACGCGAGGCAAACGAGCTATCAGGTTCAACGAATCTTCGTAGGTATAATCCCAATAGTCTTTTTTGTTCATGCCCTTTTCATAAGCAGCAGCAAACACGCTTTCGGTTTGCATAGCCATAATACCAATGGTTAGCTGCGTCATAGGATGCGTGGTTAAAGGCAACGCATCAAGGGTTTTGTATACGTGTGCAGGAACTTCTGCACGCTCTTCTAATTGTTTCGAAATAAAAGTTACATCTTCTTGCGAAGGCAACTCACCGGTAAGCATCAAATAAAACAAACCTTCAGGCAATGGCTCTGAACCGCCGGGGGCTTTCGGAAGTTTTTCGCGCAACTCAGGAATTGAATAACCACGGAATCGGATACCTTCTTCTGCATCCAGTAACGAGGTTTCAGTTACTAGTCCAATCATACCTTTCATACCTCCGTACACATTCTCCACTGTGTACGAACCCAACACCACGTCCCCGTGTGTTTTTATCAATTCTTTCACTTCCTGTGCCATCGGAAGCGCGATAGAAGCGAACTTCTCTTTCAGTTTGTCCATAAATTACCTTGAAAAAGTATTATAAGTTTAAATTTTCGAATACCTACCTGTTAAACGTGCCAAAGTTAACATTTGTTCGCAATGATTGCCTGTTACAACATTAAAATTTTATTAGAAACTGCGTTTTTTTCTAAAATTTTTTATGCAGAAAATCATGCCGTTATATCTCAAAAGCTCTCTTCACTTCATTGGTGCGGTTTGCGTCCAATCGTATCAGTATAAACAGCATAATGGTAAAGCTTAACAGCGATGAACCCCCGTAGCTGAAAAACGGTAAGGGAATACCTACTACGGGAAACAGCCCCACCGTCATTGATAGATTGATGGTGAAGTGCAAAAATATTACCGAAGCTACCCCATAGGCGTACACTCGGTTGAAACGGCTGCGTTGCCGCTCTGCAATTTGTACAATCCGTATCAGCAGGCTCACAAACAGTATTACCAGTCCAAACGAGCCTACAAAACCGTACTCCTCGCCAATGGTACAAAAAATAAAATCGGTGTTTTGTTCAGGCACATAGCGCAAGCGGGTTTGGGTACCTTGTAAAAAACCCTTGCCGTAAATACCGCCCGAACCAATAGCTACCTTACTGTGGTACACGTTATACCCCACGCCTTTAATGTCGTCTACGCGACCCAGCATTACTTCAATACGCTGGCGCTGGTGGTCTTTTAATACATTGTTATACAAATAGTCAACACTGTACGAAAACCCGCACGATAACACCCATACAGCTACCAGTATAAAAACAGCGGAACGGTTTTTACGAACCAGCAAGAATATAAGTACCGCAATGGCAGTAAGGGTTAGCAGAATGATATTAATATCTTCAACCAATATTGAGGCTAAAAACAGTATACCTGCATACAATGCGCTAAACAGCCAAATGCCAGAAAGTCCTTCGCGGAACAGGGCAAGGAAAAAGGCCGTAAATACCAATGCGCTACCGGTATCGTTTTGCAGCAATACCAAAGCCATGGGCAGTAACACAATACCAAAGCAAATAAGCTGTGTTTTAGTGTCTTTAAAGCTGATGCCGTACCCGCTTAGGTATTTAGCAAGGGCAAGGGCTGTCGCAAACTTGGCAAACTCTGAGGGTTGAAATTTGAATGAACCAATCTCGAACCACGAAAGACCGCCCCCAACACGCTTTGTAACAAGGAAGAACACGGAGACGAGCGAGAGTATGACAATGCCGTATATAATGTAGCCAAAGGCAGGATAGATGCGGTGGTCGAGCAGTAATATTACCAATGCAATTACCAACGATACACCAATCCATATTATCTGGCGGCCATAGCTATGACTTAGTGAGAAAATGCTAGGGCTGTTGGTATCAAAATCGGCAGAATAAATAGCAAGAAACCCCCATCCTACCATTATCAGGTAAATGAAAATAGTAAGCCAGTCAAACGTGCCTGAGCGTATTATCCGTTCTTCGTTATTGGACATTGGGCAGTTTGTTTATAAGGTTTCCTTCTTCCATCCGTTTTTGCAAATCGGGTCGGGTGGTCGGGGCGTGTTTGCTCAGGTAATACTCCATCATCAAACTGGCAATAGGAGCTGCCCAGCGTGCACCAAAACCACCGTTTTCTACCACTACTGCTATTGCAATTTTTGGGTTATACATGGGTGCAAACCCAATAAATACTGAGTGGTCATCGCCATGCGGGTTTTGGGCCGTACCTGTTTTACCGCACACTTGTATGTCTTTTATTTGCGCAATACGCGCCGTACCGTTATTTACCACGCGAGCCATCCCTTCTACCACGGTTTCATAGTATTGAGTATCTACCGATGCATACCTACGTTTAGTAAACTGGTCGGGTATTTTCTTCTCGTCGCCTATATATTTTAGAATATGGGGGGTGATAAAGTAGCCCCTGTTAGCCACAATTGCTACAACATTTGCCATTTGCAATGGGGTAATACCTACCTCGCCCTGACCGATGGATAGTGAGATTACGTTGGTACTGCGCCACGAGTTTTTACCGTACAACTTATCAAAGTAGGTATAGGGATAAAGTATTCCTTTCGATTCACCGTAAAGGTCAATTCCCAGCTGTGTACCCACCCCGAAAGACTGCATGTGTTTGTACCAATTATCGTAAGCTTCGGCAGTACTTTTAAATTTCTTTTGGTCCATAATGGCCCTGAATACGTGACAGTAATAGGGGTTACAGCTTTGTTCTATTGCACCGCGCAAATCCAACGGTGAATAGTGACGGTGACTACATTTTACGGTATGATTACCCACGCGGTAACCGCCTCCGCAACCATACATAGTTTCTGGGGTTAGTGTCCCCTCTTGCTGACCTATCAGCGATTCGATGATTTTAAATACCGAACCGGGAGGGTAGGGGGCGTTAAGCGGACGGTTAAACAGCGGCTTCATAGGGTCGCGCAGCAACTTCATGTAATTATTTCCGCGTTCACGTCCTATAAATTCATTGGGGTCATAGCCGGGGCTACTTACCAATGCCAAAATATCACCTGTTGAAGGTTCAATGGCTACCACACTGCCTACTTTGTTTTGCAGCAGTTTTTCGCCCAATGCCTGTAACTCGGCATCTAAGGTTACATACAAGTTGGTTCCGCTGGCAGGCACGGTATCTAAGGCACCGCCGCCATAAGGGCCTATTTCACGTCCCCAAACGTCCACCATCATATTGCGTACACCTTTGGTACCGCGCAATAACTCTTCGTACGAGCGCTCAATACCGTTCAGTCCCACAAATTCGCCTTGTCGGTAATACCCGTTCGATTGCTCAATCCTTTTTTCAGAAACCTCGCCCGTATTACCCAGCACGTGCGCCATGCTGTGCGTATTGTATTTACGGTCGGTACGTACCTCAATAAAAAAGCCCGTAAAGTTGAATAGTTTTTCTTGAAACGATGCGTATGCCTTGGGTGAGATTTGTTTCTCAAACACTGATGAACGACGGTCGCCATTCATAATAATGGCTTTCTTCATCTTTTCCACAAACTGCTCGCGGGTAATTTTCAGCAGGTCGCAAAAGGCAGCAGTATCCAAATCCTTCACCTGCCTGGGCACTACCATCAAATCATAAATCACATCGTTATATACCAGCAACACCCCGTTACGGTCATAAATAAGACCGCGTGGCGGAAACTGAACAATTTCACGGCGTGATATATCGCGGGCAAGCTCTTCGTAGCTTTTATCAATTACTTGGAGATAAAATAAACGTATAGCAATAGACAACCCTACTATGCCAAAAATGACATAGTACAAGAAGTGGCGGTTTTCTGATAATGTCATACCTCTTCTGGCCTTATCCTATAAAATAGTAACTGAATTAAAAATATCATCACTACGGATAGTAGTGTGCTGATGATGGCTGTGGCGAGGGTGGAAAAAAAGTAATGAAACGAGAATTTTTCCAAAAAGCTGAAAACGATGTGGTACGTTAGTGTGAGGCTAAGTGCATAAAAGAAAAATAAACGGTAGCCCAAATTAAACAGGTTGGGTTCGTAGGCTTTTTCAGCCTCGTCTTTGCTAACAAAAAGCGGTTGTATATAATAACGCACCAAGGCCGTTAATACCATAGTAAATGAATGTATGCCGCCCGTTGCCGAAAAAATATCGGCTATTTGACCGGCTGCAAAACAAACAACCAAAGTAACCCACGGTTTCACATTGGTAGGCCACAACATTATAAACAGCACATACAACACAGGTGTGGCGTATGCACCAAGGTTTATAGGGTCTATAACCACTGTTTGCAATAGCAACAGCATTATAAACATTAATGTGTACCGTATTATACTACCTGGGGTCAATGTCGCTCCTTCTTTCCAAAGTGTCTTGCTCTGCCTGTAATAGGTTTTTCACAATATACACCTTGCGTAATGTTTCAAAATTAGTGAACAGGCGAACCTTAATTTTATAAAAGTTTTCACCCGGTGGCACGTACTTAGTTTCAATAGTACCAATGGGAATATTCTCAGGATAAATCTTGCTGTAGTTGCTAGTAACCACACGTTGCCCTTCTTTCACAGGCACGTGCATGTTTATTTGTTCCAACGAAGCAAAACGGGGGTCTTTACCATCCCACGTAAGGGTACCAAAATAATCGTTGCCTTCTATTTTGGGTGGGATGCGAGTATTTGTATTTAATAACGAAATTACCGTGCAAAAGTTTGTTGATACTTTGTAAACAGTACCGGCTACGCCTTCGCTGCTTATCACACCCATCCCTTCAATTACACCGTGCTTGCTACCCCTGTTAAGGGTTAAGTAGTTGTTTTTAAAGTTTACGGTGTTACGTATTACGTCGGCATCAATGTAGGTGTACTTTTGATGCAGGGTAGTGTCTTCTTTTATCCCGAATTTACTGGTATCTACGTATTGAGATTCTTTTAACTGTGCGCGCAGGCGGGCATTTTCAGCAGCAAGGGCATCGTTTACGGTGCGCAGGCTAAAATACTCCTTTACATCACTTACCCGTTGGTAAAACTGGCCTGTAACTTGGTTAGAAGTGTTTACAAATACAGCACGTTGATAATAGTTTTGCTGTACGATAAGAAAAAGCGAAATACCTTGTAGCAGTAAGAAAATGAAAAACAAATGGTAGCGGGCTATAAACAGCAGCAGGTTGCGCATGGTACTATCCTACCCCCTTTCATCAAGTCATTAAAAACTTAAATGTGTCAACGTTTTTCAAGGCAATACCGGTGCCCCTAACTACCGCCCTAAGCGGATCATCAGCAACATACACAGGTAGCTTTGTTTTCGCTGCAATACGTTTGTCCAAGCCGCGAAGCAACGCCCCGCCGCCGGTTAGGTATAAACCTGTTTGGAAAATATCGGCTGAAAGTTCAGGCGGGGTTAATTCCAACGCCCTCAAAATAGCTTCTTCAATTTTTGAGATGGATTTATCCAACGCCAAAGCAATCTCAGAGTAGTTAACTTTTATCTGCTTAGGAATACCCGTCATCAAGTCACGGCCGTTAACCGCAAAATCTTCGGGTGGGTTTTCCAATTCGCTCAAAGCACTGCCTACTTCAATTTTCATACGTTCAGCAGTACGCTCACCTACCAACAGGTTGTGTTGGCGACGCATATAATCCATAATATCGGCAGTAAATTCATCACCTGCCACACGTATACTTTGGTCGCACACAATACCGCCCAAGGCAATTACCGCAATTTCGGTAGTACCTCCGCCAATATCAATAATCATGTTACCCATCGGCTCTGATACATCTATACCGATACCAATTGCAGCAGCCATTGGCTCGTGTATCATGTACACCTCTTTACCGCCTGCACGCTCAGCACTGTCTTTTACAGCACGTTTTTCCACCTCAGTAATACCTGAAGGGATACAAATAACCATGCGAAGGTTGGGGGTAAAAAGTTTACGGCCGGGGTTTATCATTTTTATCATCCCGCGTATCATCTGCTCAGCAGCGTTAAAGTCGGCAATTACACCGTCTTTTAGCGGTCGGATAGTTTTAATGTCTTCGTGGGTTTTGCCGTGCATTTGCATGGCTTGGTTGCCAATAGCCACCACCTGACCGGAGCCGCGATGTACTGCTATTATCGACGGTTCGTCAACTACTACCTTATCTCTGGTAATAATCAGGGTATTTGCGGTACCCAGGTCTATGGCTAATTCTTGCGTTAAAAAGCTAAAAGGGTTCATCCAAAAATCTCTGCTGTAAAAGTGCCCACGTATTTTAAGAACCTGCAAAATAACACTACTTTTTTATCAATTGCCCAATGTTGCAAATATATTTTTGCAATCTGTGTGCAAAACAGGCAAATGGCGACAACATAAGGCTTGCCGCCTGTTATCGGTTTTTTGGTATCTTGCAGCACAAATGGATATTTTGCTATTGGCACTCACCATTGGTCCGGGTATTGCCATCGCCTTGTTTGTTTATTTGAAGGACAGGTACGACCGCGAGCCTTTTCGCCAATTGGTGTGGGCATTTGTATTGGGAATTGTTAGCACAATTCCTGCCGTTATAGCGTCGGTAAGTTTGTCCAAAGTTCCCTTTTTGGATGGCGGCAGCAGTGTTACTGATACATTTTTGTATGCGTTTGTAACGGTGGCCTTTGCCGAAGAAGGAGCCAAGTTTATTTTCTTACGCCGTTTTTACCGGAAACCTTTTTTTGATGAGCCTTTCGACGGAATTACGTATGCCGTAATGATTAGCATGGGCTTTGCCACGCTTGAAAACGTACTGTATGTTTTTATGGAAGGCACAGGTAATTATGCTACTGCACTGCTGCGAATGCTTACCGCTGTTCCTGCTCACGCATCGTTTGCCGTAATTATGGGTTACTTTGTGGGCATGGCCAAGTTTAAGCCCGATTTCCGTACAGGATATATTTTGTTGGGATTGCTTGGGGCGGTGTTTTTTCACGGCACCTACGATTTTCTACTCATGCTTAATAATTACCCCAACCTTGCCATAGGTGCTATGGTATCGTTGGTAGTTGCTTTGTTTTTATCATTCAGGGCCATCCGTATTCACCAAAACGGGTCGCCGTTTAAAAAAGCCTTGCCTTGGTAAACCAAAAGCTGAAAGATTTTTTAGATACCAAAGTTGCCCAATACAACCGCCCTGCGTTTATTGAAAACGACCCTGTTTGTATACCGCATTTGTTTACAAAAAAACAGGACATTGAGGTGGCTGCTTTTTTTGCGGCTACACTGGCATGGGGGCAGCGAACCACCATTATTGCCAATTGTAAAAAACTAATGGGTTGGATGGACAATGCCCCCCACGATTTTTTGCTTAACCATCACGAGCATGAACGGACGCGTTTTGAGGGGTTTGTACACCGCACTTTTAACGATACTGACCTACTCTATTTTATTGAGTTCTTCACTCAATACTACCGAAACCACAATAGCCTTGAGGATGCCTTTGCGCAACACATGACTGCCGATGATAACTCTACCGAAAAAGCATTGATAGGGTTCAACAAGGTGTTTTTCAGTTTGCCTTATTACCCGCAGCGCACCATGAAGCACGTGGCCACGCCCGCAAAAAAATCAGCGTGCAAACGGCTGAATATGTTTTTGCGCTGGATGGTACGGAATGATGGCATGGGGGTTGATTTTGGCATTTGGAAAAAAATTAGCCCCGCACAACTGGTATGCCCGTTAGATACCCACGTGCACAGGGTGGCGATAGGATTAGGGATTTTGAAACGAACTGCCGCCGATTGGCAAGCTGCCGTAGAACTAACGGAGCAATTACGCAGGCTTGACCCTGCCGACCCCGTAAAGTATGATTATGCTCTTTTTGCACTGGGTGTAGAGGAGAAGTACTAAAATTACGCCTTCGCTTGTAAGGGAAGGCGACTATTGGGATGTTGGGAGTTGTGTTATCGGGGGCTTTTCGGCGGATTGAAATCCACCGCTTTGGCAATTACCTTTTAGGAGCGGACTTAAGTCCGCCCCTAAAAGGTAATCTTATCAGAACAGGATTTCAATCCTGTTAAAATGCCAAGCTAATAAGTTATCAGGGAGGGTTAATATAGTAATCCAAAGCCCCTGTGCCATTGTGTAAAGCAGCATTGCAACCGTCTCTTTAAAAAACAAAAAGGCCATTCAAATAATACACGAGGTAAACATTCGCAATCCCCCCCATTTTTTACTAACATTGCGCTTTCTTTTTTTTCGCCTAATGGTAACCAAAGATATACTGCTCCGTGCTTTTGAAATGATGTGCAATGCCCGCGCTATGGCTGAGACCTACGATGCCAACCGCCAGATTTGCAAATACGTACATTCAACTTCAAAAGGACACGAAGCGATACAACTTGCCGCAGGGATGCAGCTTAAACCCCACGACTACGCAGCACCTTATTACCGTGATGAAAGTATGTTATTGGGTATGGGTATGACTCCCTACGAGCTAATGCTACAACTGTTGGCCAAAGCCGAAGACCCCTTTTCAGGCGGCCGTACCTACTATGCACACCCATCACTAAACCGCCCTAATATGCCCAAAATGCCGCACCAAAGCAGTGCTACGGGTATGCAGGCTATACCTGCAACAGGGATGGCGCACGGGGTGCAATACCTTGAGAAGCAAAACTTGTTACAAAGCATTGAGAAACCGGTGGTGCTTTGCTCATTGGGAGATGGTTCTGTAACAGAAGGCGAAGTAGCCGAAGCCTTCCAAATGGCGGTATTGGCTGATTTGCCGATTTTATATTTAGTACAAGATAACGATTGGGGTATCTCTGCCAGCGGCGATGAAATGCGCGCCATGGATGCCTACGAATATGCCGCAGGGTTTAAGGGCTTGAAACGTCAACGTATTGATGGCAGCGATTTTGTGGAGTGCTACGAGCAAATGGGTAAAGCCATTGAGTATGTGCGCACAAAACGTAAACCTTTGTTAGTGCACGTAAAAGTGCCGTTGTTGGGTCACCACACATCAGGTGTACGTAAAGAATGGTACCGTACGGACGAGGATATGGCCAAGCACACCAGCATCGACCCATTTCCACGTCTTAGAAAATTATTGATTGAGTTGGGCGAAAGCGAAGCATCATTGGATGAAAAGCTGGAAAATGCCCGCACCTATATTACTGCCGAGTTTGACCGCGCTGTAAATTCACCCGACCCTGACCCCTCAACAGCGTTGATGCATGAATTTGCACCTACGCCCATTACCGAGGAAAAAGGCGAGCGCAGCCCCGCAGGAAAAGACCCTGTGATAATGGTTGATGCCGCCTTGTTTGCTATGGACGAGATTTTGCGCAACCACCCCGAAGCCATTTTTTACGGACAAGATGTGGGGCGCAGGTTGGGCGGTGTATTCCGCGAAGCAGCCACCTTAGCAGGTAAATACGGTGACAACCGTGTATTTAACACCCCGATACAAGAAGCCTATATCGTAGGTTCAACCGCGGGTATGAGCGCAGTAGGGGTGAAGCCTATTGTTGAAATACAATTTGCCGATTATATATGGCCGGGAGTAAACCAATTGGTAACCGAGCTTTCAAAATCATGCTATCTTACTATGGGTAAATACCCCGTAAGTGCTGTTATTCGTATTCCTACGGGTGCTTACGGCGGCGGCGGCCCTTACCACTCAGGCACGGTAGAATCGAGCATCTTGCAGATAAAAGGCATTAAAATAGTATATCCCAGCAATGCTGCCGATATGAAAGGTCTTTTGAAAGCAGCTTACTACGACCCTAACCCAGTAGTAGTATTTGAGCACAAAGGGATTTACTGGAGCAAAATGCCCGGTACCGAAGCTGCCAAAACCCCCGAACCTTCTGAAGATTATGTAATACCCTTGGGCAAAGCCCGTATAGTGCAGCACGCCGATGCTGAAATGCAAGAAAACGGCGAAAGCGTTGCGGTTGTTACCTACGGCATGGGTGTGTATTGGGCCATGTTAGCGGCTAAAAAATTCGCAGGACAGATTGAGATACTTGACTTACGTACGTTGAACCCTTGCGACGACGAAGCCATTTTTGAGGCTACCAAACGCCACGGCAAAGTATTGGTACTTACCGAAGAAACGCTGCGCAACTCGTTTGCCGAAGCCATCGCAGGCCGCATTAGCAATCATTGTTTCCAGCAATTAGATGCTCCGGTGCAAACGTTGGGCACGGCAAATATTCCTGCCATACCGCTAAACATGGGGCTTGAAAAGGAAATATTGCCCAACGCCGATAAAGTGGCCGAAAAAATTGAGTGGCTTCTTAACTATTAAGTGGTAAGGGTTTTATATTTTTGAGAAAAAACAAAAACCAACTTACATGAACCTAAAAAAACTTAGTCTATTATTTGTTTTGTTTATGGCTGTCACCGTGGCAATAGCCCAAAACAAAGTGTATTTTGTTGAAGATGCCAGTGAAGCCGGCGAACCTATTGGTGCTGCTGACGTTTGGGCAATTTCTGCTACTGAAGGTGGTGCAATTAATGTGTTGTACACCAACAACAAAAAAGTGATTACCGATGCTCAATTGGTAGTTTCTATTGAAAAGAAAAACGATGCCGGTGCTTATGAGGAGTTTGAAGAGTACGTAGTTGATATTGAAGAGAAAAAGAGCTGGGTATTGTTTGGTTTAAACTTTATGTCAACCGGCAATTACAGGATAATTATTAAAAACGCAGCCAAAAAGAATCTTGCTGTGGGTAACCTTGAGTTAGTTGCTGCCGAAGAAGAAGCCGTTGTTGACGAAATTGACGAGGCACACGCCAAAGGGTTTAAAATCACCTTCTGCGATTCTGTAAATGAAGAGGGTAACCCTATAAATGCCCGCAAAGAATTTAAACTAAACAAAGGTGCCGCCAAAGTAGTAGTATTAATAAGCCACGAAGCCGGCTTGAAATCAAGCTCATTTACATTGAAAGTAACCAAATCAGGCGGTGGTGAATCTGAAGTTATTGAATTGACTTGTGAACCCGATTGGAGTGCTTTTTACTACGACCTTTCACTAACTGAAAAAGGAACTTACACTGTTGGCTTATTCTCGCCATCAGGTAAAGTGTTGAACTTTGAAATGGTAACGGTTAAATAAACTTCTTACCAAGAACGTATAATAAAAAAGGGGCTTAACGCCCCTTTTTTATTGCTTCACAAAGTCTTTATAGCTTTTAAATACGTGCCTGAAAATATAATCCTGCACGGTAATTAACTCAGGGCTGCCGTCTATCAGCGCAAAGTAATTATCACTGTCATACACCAGCACATTGCCTTTGTCGTCATACAACGATTTAGTGTCAGAAGTTACAGGCTTGTAAAAAACGCGCAAAGTTGCAGTACTTCCGTCGTTGCGGGTAATGGCCACTATAGCCTTAGGCTTGGCTTGCTGCAACGAGTCAACAAAGCTCTTCGAGTAGCCGCTCAAATACGCCTCAAATGTTATATTGTTAAACTGGGCAGCGTACAACTTGGCAAACTCTTGCTTAGTAGCAGCAGCCGCCGCACCGTTTTGTTTCACTGTAAAATTGTTGGCAGCATCCTTCACTAATTGAAATGATTTTTGCGCAGTATCAGGGTAAGTAACCTGCACCGCGGCCAATTTATCAATAGGAGTAGCAAAAATGGCTTTATCGCGCCAGTCCAAGGGGTTCACGCTGTAGCGGGGGGTAAGGTAGCCCCTAAAGCCCGGTATGTGCACCACAAACGGTATGGTCGATCCGTCCATATACATAAACGTACCCATCTCATCAGCCGTTTGGCCGCCCACGTAATAGGTTTTGGTATCGCCGTTTTTCATAAAGGCTTGCACCTTTATACCGCTCACCGCCAAATCATTTACAATGCGTTGTTGTGCGGTTTGGGCCACAGGGTTTTTTGCCTCCAGCTTGTTCATGGTTTTCAGCAAACGTTCAATCTTGTCAGGCGCAGCATTAAACTGGTTGTTTACCGTCCAGCGTCCGTCGGCTTGCTTACGCAGCAAAGTATTTTCGCCTGCACGGTTCACTAAAAAAATACTGTCAATGTCGGCAATATTTTCAATAGCAAAATCCTTGCGCTCAGTAAGCTTCGGTTTTTTAAAATATTCAATCAGCGGCAGGGTAATAATAGCCGCCACCAACAATATCGAAAGGACAATCAAACTGGTTTTAATCTTCTTCATCGGAGCGCAAAGTTAACAAACAGAACGCAGGATTAAACGGTGGGGTTGGAGATTGGAAAGAAATGTATATTTACAGTTCTTCAAACAAGATATGGCAATTGAAAGGTGGACAAAGCAACAAACAATAGTAGCCTTGTACTATTACTGTAAAGTACCCTTTAGCAAAGCGGTTTCAAGTCATCCGTTGATAGTGGAAGGCTCACAGATAATGGGTAGAAGCGCGAACTCCCTAAAAATGAAAATTGGAAATTTTGGGAGCTTTGATCCAGCGTTAAAAGAAAAAGGTATAGTAGGGTTAACTAACACCAGCAAACTGGACGAAGAGGTTTGGAATGAGTATTATAATGATTGGGATAGGCTGGGTATTGATGCAGAAGAAATTATAGCAAAATACAGGAATACTTCTTTAGAAGTAATTGCAGGAGTTGACATAAAGAACTTACCAGAAGGAAAAGAAAGAGAAACACTTGTTAAAACACGGATAAACCAACAGTTTTTTAGAGATACAATACTTGTTTCATATAATACCCGTTGTGCCATTACTGGACTTAATATTCCTGAACTATTGGTAGCAAGCCATATTGTACCTTGGGCAAAAGATAAAGCCAACAGGTTGCACCCAACTAACGGTATTTGCCTTAATGCTTTGCACGATAAGGCTTTTGACAAAGGGTTGCTAACAATTACAAATGATTATAAGATCAAAGTATCAAAATATATTAATGACTTTGAGAAAGAGCCTTCGGTAGTAAGTTTAGTAAAGAATTTTGATGGTAAGGAAATAATCTTACCCAACCGGTTTTTGCCAGCAAGTGAGTTCTTGGAGTATCATAATAACCACATTTTTATTAGATGAACACGTTCAAGGCGATTGAAGTAGATTATTTGCGCCCAAACAAGACGGTTGAGACCATACTTGTTTCAAGCAATGAAAAGACTAGTAATAAAAAAATTCTCTATGTCTATAACTTTGAGGGGTTACATTTTAGGCTTTTTGAGAACATATTGGATTTGTTCTCTTTTCTCGCGAATAAAAGCTGTAGTATGCTTAAAGAGTTTTCATCGGATGAAGAACTAGACAATTACCTTTCAATTATGGAGATGTAACAATTTATTCCATGCTGTGAAAGCAGAAACAGCATTCAAATCTCTTACTCTGTTCGCACATTCGTAATAAGGTTCTTCCCTGCGGTCAGAAGGACAAATAGGGGACTTTTTGCTAAAAATAGGCCGCTTAATGGACTTGTGCGGTTGCTTCCCCATAATAAGGGGGAACACAAGGGGGTGTCGTAAAGCTCTAAACCATCGAGCTAATACGACTATCGTCATTGCGAAAAACCGCTTTTGGGTTTTGAAGCAATCCGTTCGTATAGATGGGTTGGGATTGCTTCGGGAGACCTCGCAATGACGGTTTGCAGTCATGCTGAACGATAGCGAATCACCCTATCCCGTCTTGCTCACACATTCGTAATAAGATTCTTCCCTACGGCCAAAAGGACAGATTAGGATTACTACAAATCAAACACGGTGTACATGGGGCAGTGGTCGCTGTGTCTGGCATCGGGCAGTATTTTAGATTCTACCACCTTTGCTTTCAACTCATCGTTCGCAATCACATAATCAATGCGCCAGCCTTTGTTATTGGCTCTTGCATTGGCCCTAAAACTCCACCAGGTATATTGGTGGGGTATTTCACCATTTGCATGGCGGAAAGTATCCACATACCCGTGATTTAAAAAGCGGGCAAACCACTCACGCTCTTCGGGCAAAAAGCCGCTGCTGTTTTTGTTGCCCACAGGGTCGTGTATATCAATAGGCTCACGGCAAATGTTATAATCGCCCACCAAAATAAGGTTGGGTATTTCTTTGCGCAAATCGTTCACATGGCGTAAAAAGTATTCCAACCACAGCATTTTAAAGGCTTGGCGATCTTCTCCACTCGTTCCGCTTGGGTGGTAAGCACACAATACAGAGTATCCGTCGTAATCGGCACGTATTACACGGCCTTCGCTATCGTACTGCTCATTGCCGCAACCGTACACCACGTTTTTAGGCTCGGTTTTGCTAAGAATAGCCACCCCGCTATACCCTTTCTTTTCAGCAGGGTACCAGTAATGTTTATAGCCCAACTCGTCGAAAATGGCGGTGGGTATTTTAGTCATATCCGCTTTAATTTCCTGAAAACAAACGATATCAGCATTTTGCTGGCGCAACCATTCGGGAAGCGTTTTATCTACCGCAGAGCGGATACCGTTTACGTTATAGGTGATAACTTTTACCATGATGCCAAATTAAAACAAGTTTGAATAATATTGAGTGAAAAGGGTTGATTTTTATAAGGGGATATTAAACCCAATGTTAGCACCCACTGTATAACTGCTTAGTGAGAACTTTGGGGTATCGCCGTTTATTTTGCCCGCTGTTCTCCATTTTTGGTTGGATAAATCAAGCTGGTAGCCGCAATACACCCCAAATGTAAAGCCTCCTTTGTGTACGCGAAAATCGGCGGCAGCATTCAGGTACATACCCGGATTTACGTAGGTAGAAGTTCTATCACTACCAAAAACATCCTTGCGGCTTTCATCGGTATGGTGCTCGGTGGTTTGCATTTCCCAGCGTTCGTAACCGTATCCGGCTGAAAGAATAAAATCAACGTTGTTGCTTTTAATCAAATCACCGCCATACATAAAGTTGATTGAAAAGCCTGAAAGTGCTATAGATGCCGAATCATTTATATCGCGGGTACCGGTTGAAAACCAAGTGAAACGGTTAATTAGCGAGTAACTGCGGTTTTTGGAGAAGTTAAACTCAAAACCGTAGAACTGTACCGAAGGGTTGAAATCAGTGTTCAGGCGGTTGTTGATGTTAGCTATGTTCATCCCTTTTGCACCTACGGTGCCTAAAACCATCATACGTTCTTTGTTGTTGGGGTCAAACAGGCTTGAAATGTCCATCGTTTCTTCTATGGTTTCAGCACTATTCTCATCGTTCTCGTTATAGTTGATGATTATCGCATTAAAACGCTTTGAAAGTTGTGCAAACGTGGTGTCGTCTTTATCTAAAACAGTAAGAGCTATGGTGTTCAACTCCGTATTGTTTATCAAACTGTCAAGTCCGGCATTAATGGCTACGTTATCATCCATAAAATCAAACATAGCAGGGTAGAAGATGGCGCACGAAAACACTTTACCTTCAAACGGGCTTCCTACTGAAGTATTTAGTCGTGTAGCCAATGAGTTGAAGTAAAAATAGCTGCAATCTTCTTTCTCGCGGCTGCGTTGGGTGTGGCAGCGACCAAACTGGCCAAAGATTTTTGTTCCGGGATTTTGAGCCACCAACCGTTTTACATTTTGTTCCATGTAGTTCTCACGGTAGATGTATTGGTGTGCGGCACCCTCGTATGAATCGTACACAAAATAGTCTTCAATGTTTTTTATCTCGGCTTCAAACAAATCAAAGTTGCTGCCCAAATACGCTTGGTATTTCTCTTTGTGCTTTTTGTAGTTTTCTATTACAAACTCCACAGTGAGGCGTGTATTTACATACACCTTGGTGTAGGCAGAATCGCTGCCGGGTTTCACCGTTTCAATATAGTCGTACTCCTCGCCCTCTTCCTCTTCTTTGTTTTGTTCTGATTCGTAATCGTGGTATTCAGAGATGGCTTTCAGCGCATCAATGTGCAGCTTTATTGAATCGTGCGGAGCTATATTATCCGGCATCAACGATTCTAGCATTTTTACAGGATATACAGGCTCGCGCTCCAAATCAACAGAGGCCAATGAAAACTTTTCGTTTTCGGGCAACGAGTCGTAAAAATCCCTCAATCCCTTAAAAAGAGCAAAATACTCGTCAAAGGTGTGCTTGTCTAAGAGTTCAAGCACATTGCTGTCTCCCGTTTGCACATACTTGTTTGCAACATACCCCAGCGAGTAGCCGAACTCCATCATGAACACGCGTACCCCTGCGGTTTTGTGCAGGTGTTTAAACATCTTTAGTTCAAGCTGCGAGTTCGACTTCAGGTAACGGTGGTCTTCTCCTGTAAAAAACAAAGAAAACTGCGAAAGGTAAGCACTGTCAAGTGCTGCAAAACTGCTGTAATCGTTATTATTTTCTACATCCAATACCTGTTTTTGTGCTGATAATCGGATACATGAAAAGGCAAGAAGTGCAAAAAGGAGTTGTTTCATCAAAAGTTATTTAACTACTAACTTTATTGTAGCAGTATTTGTTGTGCCTTGGGCGGTTAATTGGTAAACGCCTGTGGCAAGTGGGTTATTAGTGGTAAGTGTATAGCCTGCGCCTGTATTTTGTGCTTGAGCAGGTATAGTACGTCCGTTTATATCGGTAAGGGTAAATGTTGCACTGCCAAAACCGTCAGGTACTTGAACATATACAGTATTTCCGGCCACTGGGTTGGGATACACCATCAATCCGTTGTCAATCACAATATCACCGATAGACACCATATCAAACTCGGCAGAGTATTCAGCACGTTTTACAGTAGTATATGAGTCGTCTTCAAACTCAATAATGGCAAGCTGTTGCATTCCGGCATTTTCACGGAAAATGCGGTATTGGTAAGTATGCACCGAGTCGCCTTGATTAACCCCCATAGCGGCTAATAAAAATGGGTCGGCAGGCAAACCGCTGATATAAAAGCTATCTACGCGCAAAGTTTCTGATTTAAGTAACAAAGCATCATACGTAGTACCCGGTTGACCTTTTGACGGTACACGGCAGGTACCGTAGCTTATTACCTCGTGCGAGGCATCAAAGTAATTATCAAAATAACAAGGGGTGTTGTTAAAGCCCAGCAACGAAATATTCATGTTGAAAGTGGTGTGTGCTTTTGATTGTGCCACCCACGATTTTGTGTTTTGGAGTGGGAAACTGATTTCAGTATACGGTAGGGTAAACGCAAACGTTTGAGCAGGGAAGGTAACCGAGTCGGTGTTTAGTCCTGTAATAAATCCTAAGCTGATGGTTTGCTTCTCGTAGCCGATACCCAAGGCATCGATACCGCTGTTGGTTTTTTGCAGGTAAATTTGCTGGCGTACGGGCAAAGGGCCAAAGTATGACCACTCTTCGCTGCGTTCTGTTGCAGCAGTAAACACAGGGTGATTGCTTACAGGGGTGTATGTTACCTGCCTGCGTCCGCCGCGCTTTTGCACGCTGCCCAAATCCCACAGGCTGCCGGTAGCGGTATTAAGCGCTGGCACAGTGCCCGAATCGGTATACTGATAGGTGGCCGATGGTATGGTGGGGAAATTGCTTGGGGTAAGGCTGATTTGAGCCGTTGTAAGGGTAGCTGTTCCTAAAGCGAAAGCGAATAACAAGTAAATTTTTTTCATACAAGTGGTTTGAGTGATAAACAAAACTATATTATTTTTTGCATAGATATAATACCCTGCTCAATAAGCAGATAAAGAGCAGGTTAATAAACGTTTTCAGGTGGTTTTTTCTAATTCGCTCCAATACTCAGCGGCACGGCGGGTGTGAGGTATCACAATGGTTCCGCCTACAATGTTTGCAACGGCAAACACTTCATATATCTGAGCCTTGGTAATGCCCAATTCATAACATTTACCTAAATGATATTTCACACAATCATCACAACGCAGCACCATGCTGGCTACTAAGCCCAGCATTTCTTTGGTGGCTACAGGCAATGCGCCTTCGGCGTATGTTTGTGTATCTAAATTAAAAAGACGCTTAAGTACCAAGTTATCAGCACCCAAAATCTCTTCGTTCATGCGGGTGCGGTAGTCGTTAAAATCTTCAACAAGTCCCATAGTAGTTTTTTCAAGCAAATAACGTGTTATTCTTTGGTTTGTTTTGTTTTTCGGGTTTTGGAGGCAGGTTGTTCTTCGGCAGCGGGGGGCGGTTCAGTTGCTCCGGTTTTCCCCTCTGCAAAATCGCGTACAATTTTAAAACCCAAGCGTACTGCAACCGCGTGTAATAACCGCAATGCCGTTTTCTTTATAAACTCTTTTATGTTATCCGCTTTCCAAATTCCGGTAAGTACATCTTTAGCAATACCAAAACTTTTGGGCGATTTAATAAACCCGTATATGGCTGAGTTGGCGGCCATACCTATGTAATTATCCTGCAAATAATCCAGCCGTTTATCAAGTTCGGTTTCCATAGTGCGGCATTCAAGCTTGGCTTTATTAATGCGTTGTTGCAGTTGGGCTATATTCTTAATACGTTTTGCCATAACAGTTACAATTAAAGTTCTTCCTCCTCGTCAAAATCATCTTCGTCGTTGGCTATTTCGCGGGCTACAATATTGGCCACAGGCGTTTGTATTAGTGGCTTGCGCAACACCAAAGCCAGCAAAAACAAAAGGGCAAGAATGCCAGTGCTGATGCCGAAACCCGTGGCATAGCTGCCTGTTTTTTCAGCCAGCCAGAACGAAAACCACATACCGGCAAACACAATTACAAACAGCAGGATAAAAAATACAATGAATAGCGAAAAGAACAAACCCAACGCCTGTGAGGTTTTTAGTGAGGTTTGCAATCGCAGTAGTTCAAGGCGCTTTTCAGCATAGCTTTTTACCACCTGTTTGGTTTGGGTAAAAAAGTCTTTAAAATTATCTTCCATAAGGGTATTGGCTGCAGGTAGTGCCTGCACATCGGTTTACTCAAAAATACCACTATTTTTAAATGGACGGCTTGTGTATGTTGCTTTATATTTATTTTTACTGACGAATCAACCCAAGAACACTATTATGGCAAACTTAGACAGCGGCCGGATGCGGCAAACCTTCTTTCTGATAATCATAGTAGCAATGGGTTTACTGATTTTTTGGAAGGTTTATCCCTTCTTAACTGCCTTGCTGGGGGCGGTTACTTTTTACGTACTGTTTAGGGGGTTAATGTTTCATCTTTCGCTGAGAAAGCGGTGGAATAAAACCCTGTCGGCATTGTTGATAATGGCACTTTCGTTTGTTATTATCCTATTGCCCACTGGTGTGTTGCTAAAGCTGTTATACGATAAGTTGATGGTGTTGTTGAGCAACCCTGCTGAATGGATGGCAAAAATTCAGGTGGTGGTTACAGAAGTGAACGAATTGTTGGGGACAGATATACTGAGCAGTAAAAACCTAGAGCAATTGCCAGCAATGCTGGGCAATGTAGTGCCCAATATTTTAATGGCTACGTTTGATACACTGTTGATTGTGGCGCTTATGTATTTTATCCTGTATTTTATGCTTACGGGGGGGCGCAATATGGAGCGTTGGTTGTATGAATATGTACCGTTGAAGGATGAAAACGTAATTAAAATAGGGAATGAAATATACAGCATGGTGCTTTCAAACGCTATCGGTATTCCGTTGCTGGCTATTATACAGGCTGTTTTTGCGTTTTTTGCCTACTTATTTTTAGGCGTGCCCGACCCTTTGCTGTGGGGCGCCGTTACCGCTTTTGCATCCATGCTGCCCGTTATTGGAAGCACTATTGTGTGGTTTCCGCTTAGCTTATACCTGTATTTTAACGGCCAAGAGTGGCAGGGCATTACCCTTTGGATTTTTGGAGCAGTAGTGATTATTAATATCGATAATGTTTTCCGCCTGGTACTGCAAAAACGCATGGCCGATGTTCACCCGTTGGTAACCATGTTCGGGGTGATAATAGGGGTAAGTTTGTTCGGCTTCATAGGGCTGATTTTCGGCCCTTTGCTGGTATCCATGTTTATTTTGCTGTTGCGTATCTACAACGATGAGTTTTTGCAGAAACAGCGTACGATTGAAGACTAAAATTTAAATGTATAAATAGATTAAAGATGAGAAAATTCACCACCACATTATTTGTTTCATTGCTGATTATTACACAGGCAATCGCTCAAAAAACAAGCGAGACACGTTTTATTGAAGTAACAGGCGCGGCTGAAATGAAAGTTGAACCCGATTTGATTGTTGTTGAATTAGAATTGAGGGAAGAGGTAGATTATACTACAGAAGAATCAACGGTTTTGAATGATAACGCCGAAGCTGCTGTTAAGAAAATGCTTACAGCTAAAAAGATTGATCTTAAAATGTTGACGGCTGACCAATCGAGTGAACTTTTTGGAAAGGCATTCAGCAGCAAAGGGTCTAAAAAATTTACGTTACAATTGGGTAGTGTTGCCAGCTATAACGATGTGAAAAGAGGCTTAGACTCAATGTTGGTTACAAACAAACTTAAAAGCGTTGCTACCAGCAAACAAGCCCAATACATGGAAGAGGCTTCATTAATGGCATTGCAAAATGCAAAAACAAAAGCTGAAAAAATGGCAAAAACAATGGGAGTTACCGTGGGTAAAGTGTTGGCTATAATTGATACACCAATAAAAACGCAGGGGGGCAGCTTAGATGAGATGATGGATTTACAGAAAATGATGTTCTCAAAACTAATGGCTGAGGCAGGTACTACGGATATTATGGTAACAATTAACTACGAATTGCGTGTGAAGTTTGAGCTTCAATAAGAAAGATTTTACTGCGCTACATAAAAACCAAAACGCCCGATAATCATCGGGCGTTTTGGTTTATAAGGTTTATGGAAAAGGTTAGTCAGCCCTATTCCAAATTTCCCACGATTTTCTTGCCTGCAATTGCAGCATGGCAACCCCGTTGCAAGTATTAGCCCCGAATTCACGACCCTTTTGTAAAAACAGTGTATCAACCGGGTTATACACCAAATCGTACAAATAATGTTTTGGGGTTAATGCCTCGTAGGGAATGTGCGGAAATGTTTTTATAGCGGGATACATACCCAAAGGAGTAGTATTTACAATCAACTCATAGCTTTTAAGCGTATGGTTAGAGATGTCCTCGTACGTTAGCGGGGCTTCGTTATTCACCTGCCTCGATACCTTTACGCAAGCAATACCTAGTTGCTCAAGCACATAGGCTACAGTGTTTGAAGTACCGCCTGTACCCAGCACCAGTGCTTTTTTAGGCAGGTAACCGCCTAAAAACTCTTCTAACGTTGTTCTGAAACCAAAGTTATCGGTATTATGCCCGTAAAGGTGCAGCGAATTATCGGTACGGGTAACCTTAACCGTGTTTACTGAACCGATGGCTTTCGCTTCGGGAGAAATGCTGTCTAAAAATGGAATTATCGTCTTTTTGTGGGGAATGGTAACGTTAAAGCCTGACAAGTTTCGTTGGGTTTTTAGCCAATCACGCAGCACTGTAATATTTTCAAGCGGATAAAGTTTATAACTTCCTTTTATACCGGCTTCTTGAAAAAAGCCCTCAAAAATCTGCGGCGACAATGAATGCCCCAGCGGATAACCAATCAACCCCAATTGCATAGCTTATTTTTTTGAAAATCGGTGGCGCACAAACTCAATAATTATAGGCACCAACGAAATAAAGATAATACCAAAAATAACCGTTTCAAAATTATTTTGTACCCAAGGGGTTTGGCCAAAAATATAGCCCAGCAAGGTTACGCCTACTACCCAAAGGGCAGCTCCGGCAATATTATACGTAATAAATTTAGGATAGGTCATGCTGCCCACACCTGCCACAAAAGGGGCAAAGGTGCGCACTATGGGCACAAAACGGGCAATAATGATGGTTTTAGGCCCGTATTTTTCATAAAAAGCATGGGTTTTATCCAAATGTTCAGGTTTCACAAGGTTTCGTCCAAACAGTTTGATTTTGGTAGCTCCCACGCCAATATAGCGGCCTACCCAATAGTTTACCGTATCGCCCAAAAAGGCTGCAACAAATAATAATCCAAGGATATAATACAGGTTTAATGTACCTGCTGCTGCAAAAGCTCCGGCAGCAAATAATAATGAGTCGCCGGGAAGGAAAGGCATTACAATCAGCCCGGTTTCAACAAATATGATGGCGAATAAGATACCATACGTCCAGTTACCGTACTCCTGTATAATCAACAACAGTTTCTCGTCAAGGTGAAGGATAAAGTCAATCAGAAACTTAATATATTCCATTGTATAATTTTGCGCAAAGTAACCGTTAATTTAGCACATTGCCTGCGCAGGATTATTATTTTTGTTGAGGCACAATGTAAGTGCTGCCCAAAACGTTATACACCCGATGAAAACCCTTAAAAAAGTACTGATACTGCTTCTTTTGGCCTTTTGTGTTGCCTCAGTTACCTCTTGCAAATCAAGCAAAGGCGGCGGTTGCAACTGCCCTACGTTTTAAGTAAACGTGTGCCTTGTGTAAACAGCGGATGGGTTAAAAATCACCGTAATACACCTGAAAGCAAGGTAGTTTCAGTTCATCGCGCCACATATTCACCACTTGGTTGCGGTCGTCAAGCACAAACTCAATAAAGTACTTACCCTGTACGTGTGCATCAAAAATCTCACGTTTTATAATAGCATCCTTGCGGTTGTCTTCATCTTTTCTCAACACCAATAAATCATACGGTATATTGTGCTGCGCCAACCATCGTTGTGTATTGGGCTGATGCATCTGCTTTCGACCTGAAAACAACAACACTTTATACCCTAATTGCCGGTATATTTTTAGCGTGTTGGCTACAGGCACATTAAGCAAATCTTTTTCGCAACCCTCTGCATTAAAAGGGTCGCGCCCGTTTAGCAAAGCAAGCGTACCGTCAAGGTCGCAAATAATAGCTTTGGGTAATGTTTCATCTTGTTGGGCATAGCGTACACCATCGTCATAAAATTGACGGTGCATATCACGTATTACGCGCTCGCCAACGGGCTTTTCGCGTTGGGCATCACGAGCAATGCACTCGTGCAAAGGCGTATCAAACTCTTTTACCTCAACCGTTACCGTATCATTGTGTTGTTTGTTAAACTCCTCTACCAATTGGCTGATGCGGCTAAAATTTCGCTCAGATAGGTTGGTATCATCCACCACTACGCTTTTGCCTTCTTCAAGGGCTTTTACAATCAACATATCACGCACCTTCTTCACAAACTTTTCGTTACCTCTGCTGGTGTAACCGTTATCAAACATCATCCGTAAATCATCGCGGTTAATACGTTTATACACATTGGGGTTTTCATCCACCAGTTGCTTGGCATACGTTGATTTGCCACTGGCAGGCAGTCCCCGCATCAATATCACTTTCTTCATCTATTCTTCAATATTACTAAAGGGTTTTGAAAACGTTGGGCGTAACATTTTCCATATCGCATCGCTGTAATCCCGTTTATCCAGCATATTAAACAATATAGCCGGATACGTGCATTGCTGAAAATACAAAGCCGTCTCTTTACGATCGCCCAAATCTTTAAACTCTGCCTTTGCCCTGTTTTCAATTTCAGCATAGGCATTCAGCAAATCGGTATTGGTTTTTCTAACCCAACTGTAAAACTCGTCGGGTACGCGGTCAAGCAATTCATCTAATTCATTGCCCGCCCGTAGGTATTCCCAAATACTAATGTTAGAAACTTGAGTAATAATGCGGTGTATGCGCACATACTCCTTAAACTTTACCTTATAGCGCAAGCCGCTTGCAAAGCGTATTACAAAGCCTTCGCGGTTGTTTTCTTCAAGCGATTGTAATTGGCTGATATCGTTTACCCCATCGTATCGTTTCACCACAGGGAAGCCAATGTCTTCTAACGTATCTTCTTTACCCGTTGCATTATCAACCACGGATAGCAGCACCAAATCTTCGGTGGAGCCATAATCCACCACAATACGGTTTTCGGGGTAAATAATCTCAAACAAATAGGTTTTTGCGGGAGAAAGGTTGGTTAACACATGGCCGTACTTGGCTTGCAAAATGGCATTGGCCTTCACTGATTGGTCGCTGGTAAACGACCCGCGCGTAGCAATAAACGGTTGATTATTGTGCCAATACAAAATACCCAACGAGCCGTCCATTTTTTCATAAACCTCAAACGGTTCATTGGGGATGTGCTGGTTTTCTTGCTCTCCTAAATTAAAAAACTTCGGGAACGGACGGGCTATCACATTCATATTGCTGTCCATTATTAATCCCCTGCAATTTAGGGTTACCTCGTTCCATACCCTGTCATACTGCGCCTTTTGCGAGTAATTGTAAATAAACAAATCGGCCTGCGGGTGGTTTTGGCGCACCACAAAGCCGTCGGCCATCATTTCGTTTAACAGTGAAATCTCAAACATCATAAACAGGTGCTAAAATACGCACAGGGTATCAAAATCCGGTGATTGTGCGATTTAAAAGAGACGGGTTTGAAAGCCCATCCTGTTACAATTACCCCCTGCAACGGACTTAAGTCCGTTGCAGGGGGTAATTTCAAAAGCGGCAGGTTTTAACCTGCCGTAGCGAGCAACGTCAATTTACATCCGCCTTCCGTATTCCGACGGGCATAAAGCCCGTCGCTTTTGGAGGGGTTTGTCCCGAAGGGTTTTAAACCCTTCGGGACGTTTTGGTCAAAAGCCCTGAATTTTATATTCAGGGTCAGCAATTATCCCTCGTAAATTAATTGGTAACCTTATCAATAACGCCCGGTTTTACATCCGTCTTACATATCCCGACGGGCATGAAGCCCGCCGCTTTTGGAGGTATTGTCCCGAAGGGTTTTAAACCCTTCGGGACTCTGCCAACGCTCAATAGCATCGGGTTTTATACCCGATGTACCAAGCCCGATGCACCAAGACCGATGTTGCATACACCACGAGGCAGAAATAACCGCCTAATTTTGGTTACGGTACGTTTCATCCGCTCATTTTTACGGGTCGAAATATCAAAACGTGCATTCTTTTAGGGGTTTACGACCTTTGTTGCCATATAAATAAGTTATCTTGTATATACTATGAAACTAACCCCTATAGTTTTTCTGTTATCGTCGCTGCTACTGGTTGCCATCTCTTGCAAGAAAAAAGTAAACACGGTTACTCCCCAATCAAAAGATATTACCGAAGTGGTATATGCCAGCGGAGTACTTGAACCCCAAAACCAATTTATACTGTATTCGTTGGCCGATGGCACCATTGCTGAAATATTTGTAGCCGAAGGGGATACCATAGGCACTTCACAACCGTTGTTGAGGGTAGATGGCAATGCTACCGAAGCCCGCTTATATTCAGCAGAAGAGATATACAAGACCGCCCAGCAAAACTATGGAGAAAACTCACCTGCCTTGCAAGAACTGAAAACACAACTGAACACCCTGAAAAGCCGTTTGCAGATTGATAGCACTAACTATGTGCGCTACAAACGTCTATATAATGAGAATGCAATTAAAAAGTCTGATTTTGAAAAGGCGGAGTTAACCTATATCAACTCTCAAAACGATTACAAAGCCACCAAACAACGGATTGAAAACTTACGTGCGCAACTGTACGTAACCTTACAAAATGCCCAAAGCCAGTATAAGATAACGCAAGATGACGTAGCGAATTACTTGGTAAAAAGCGGAACGAAGGGACGCGTGTATGATTTGCTGAAAGAGAAAGGCGAGGTTGTGCGTCGCAGCGAAGCAATAGCCATTATCGGCGATGCTGAAAATGTGGTACTGAAAATGAGTGTTGACGAGAGCGATATAGAAAAGATAAAAATCGGGCAGCAGGTGTTGGTGCAAATTGAAGCATACGGCGAGAAGATATTTAAGGCTAAAGTAACCCGCATTTATCCTGCCATGAATAAGAAAGACTTTGCCTTTAGGGTAGATGCTGCAATGATTGAAACATTGCCCGCCATTTTCTCAGGAACTAACATTGAAGCAAACATCATTATACAAGAAAAGAAAAACGTGTTGTGCTTGCCCAAAAGCGTAATGATGCCCGGTGATACCGTATTGGTTAAAACGGCGGATGGTGATAAGAAAGTAAAAGTGCAAAAAGGCATTGAAAACTTTGAATACATTGAGGTAACAGGTGGTGTAGATGCCAATACTCAAATAATAACCAAGTAAGGCTAGTTATGAAAATTTTGCCCTACCTGCCCATACACATTGCTACCACACACCTGGTATCGCGCAAAAAAACCACCATCGTGGCTATTTTGGGGGTAACCTTCGGTATTGCCATGTTTATCATCATGATTAGTTTTATGACGGGGATAAACGACTTCCTTTCAGAAACTACGCTTACTTCTACGGCTCATATACGGTTATACAACGATGTGGAGCTGGCCAAAACTACCATTACCGATAAATATTATAACAATCCTAACCACCTGACGGTGATACACAGCCCTCGCCCAAAAAACGAGTTACCAAAACTAAAAAACGGCTTGCACGTGGCCGAACAGTTAAAAAAGCAGCCCGAAGTATTGGCTGTGTCGCCCACGGTTAGTTCGCAGGTGTTTTATAACTACGGTCCTACCCAGCTAAACGGCATACTTACGGGAGTTGATATTTTGGCCGAAGACAGGATGTTTGACCTCAAACCCAAAATGCGCAGCGGCGAAATTGAAGACTTGCTGGCCGGTAGCGATGCCATTTTGATGGGCATTGGGTTGGCAAAAAAACTGAACGTTAAGAAGGGCGATAAAGTAATCGTTTCTACCCCTTTGGGCGGAACGCTTACCCTAATCATAGCAGGTACATTTTCCTACGGGGTAGGGGCAATAGATAATAGCCGCAGCTATGCCACCTTACAAACCGTGCAAAAAATACTGGGACAAAGCAGCAGCTACATTACTGATATTAACCTGAAACTAAAAGACATTAACCAAGCTAAGAGTTTTGCACCCCAATATGCAAGCAGTTTTGGATATACTGCCGAGGATTGGGAAACTGCCAACGCTACCATATTAGTGAGCTTTGTGATACGTAATGCACTTACCATTGTTGTTGTAACCACGCTGCTGATTGTGGCAGGTTTCGGTATTTACAACATTATGAGTATGACTATTAACGAGAAGATGAAAGACATAGCCATACTAAAAGCTACAGGGTTTGCAGGTAAAGATGTGGTAAGCATTTTTATGTCGCAAGCAGTAATAATAGGTATTAGCGGGGCATTACTCGGGTTGGTGATTGGGTTTGTCGTGAGCAAATTCTTAAACTCGTTACCGTTTGATGGAGGTGAGTTTTTAGCAATGGATCATTTTCCGGTGGCCTTTGAGGTGAAACACTATGCCTTTGGAATAGCCTTTGGTATACTCACTACCTTTTTTGCAGGATGGTTCCCTTCACGAAAAGCTGCAAAAATAGACCCTGTAAGGATTTTGAGAGGATAAGCAATTAATGTGCAGGTGTGTAAATATGCAAATGTGCAAATGGCTGGCGCGGTGGTTCCCCTCCTTGTGAGGATATGTGCTGGGAATAAGGAGGGGCAAGGGGAGGTGTAATAATTAAAACAAATGATAGCGTTAAAGGCAGAAAATATAACCAAGTACTTTTACGAGCCGCAAAAGTTTAAGGTGCTTAACAATATAAACTTTGAGGTGAATAAGGGCGAGTTTCTTAGTTTGGTAGGAAAATCAGGCTGTGGTAAATCAACCTTGTTATACGTGCTTTCAACAATGGATACTGACTATGAAGGTTCATTGATGATTGACGGTGTAACCGCAACAGGCAAAACCCAAAACCAGTTGGCTCACTTACGCAACGAAAAGATAGGGTTTGTGTTCCAGTTTCACTTCCTGTTGCCTGAGTTCAGTTGCTTGGATAACGTAATGATGCCTGCGCTTAAATTGGGTAAATACAGTCGCGAAGAAATACGCGAACGTGCCTATGAAAAACTGAGCATACTTGGTATGCAAGACCAAGCATTAAAAGCTACCTCAAAACTTTCCGGAGGACAGCAACAACGGGTGGCCATTGCCCGTGCGCTGATTAACGACCCTTTACTAATAATGGGCGATGAGCCCACCGGAAACCTTGATACTAAAAACACGCAAATAGTTTTTGATATATTTAAACAACTAACGGTAGAGTATAACCAAACTATTGTGGCAGTTACCCACGATAAGGGGTTTGCAAAAAACTCTGATCGTATTATTGTAATGCAAGACGGCGAGATAATAGATAAAAACTTTTTTGATGAGTAAGTGTAGAAAATATCCGCTTATGTATTCACGGGCAATGCACCGTACAGGCATCATATTATCGTTGGCCTTCATCGGCCTGATAGTGCGTATGGTGTTTTTCTCGGATTTATTTACCAGAGCCGGTCATGTACAAAGCTTTTTCCTAAGCCTTATAGTCATCTCCTTTATTTGGCACGGCCTAGAAAAAATAAACAGTTTCTTAAACCGTAAAGTACCGTATTCAAAAGGTATTATGCGCCGTATAGTTGTTCAGTTTGTTATCGGCCAGATATTTTTTTATGGTTTCTTAGTAGTGTTAGGATTGTTTATAGTCCCCATTTTTAAAGAGATTCCCCTTACCCGCGAAGTCATTTTCTCAGGATTGGTCGTGTACCTGCTTATAAACATTGCAGCTAACTCGGCAATTGTCGGCTTCCATTTTTTTAACGAATGGAAAAAATCACTCTTACAACAGTCTATGCTCGAAAAAGAAAAATCACAGGCAAATTTTGAGAACCTTAAAAACCAGCTGAACCCTCATTTCTTGTTCAACAGTTTGTCGTCTCTTAACAGCCTGATATTTGAAAATCCCGAACTGGCTTCAAAATTCTTGAAGCAGTTATCAAAGGTTTACCGCTACCTGCTTGAGAACAACCAGACGGAATATGTGCCCTTAGAAACCGAAATCGATTTTGTGGAACACTACATATCGTTACTACAAACACGTTTTGGTAATGGACTTGAGGTAAAAATGCAGTATCCCGAACCTGATGAGGCGCACTACCGCATTATACCGGTTACTTTGCAGATATTGGTTGAGAACGCCATAAAGCACAACATTACTTACGAAGACAGCCCCTTAAAAATTGAGATATATACCCAAAACGGATATTTGGTAGTGCAAAACAACCACCAACCCAAAACCCGTGTGGAAGGGAGCAACAAAAAGGGGTTGGACAACCTGCGCGACCTGTATTACTACACCACCGGCAGGGAAGCTATTATTGAAAGCTCGCCCCAAGTGTTTACCGTTAAAATTCCATTGATAGCCGCATGAAAGCCGTAATTGTTGAAGATGAAAAATTAATAGCCGCCGACCTTAATAAAATGTTGGCGCATTGCTGCCCTGATATAGAAATATTGGCTACGTTACATAGTCTGAAGGCTTCTGTAGAATGGTTTAACACCAACCCGACTCCCGATTTGGTGTTTATGGACATACAGCTAAGCGACGGCACCAGTTTTGAGATATTTGACAAAACAGGACTGCAATGCCCTGTAATATTTACCACCGCTTATAACGAGTATGCCATACGTGCATTTAAAGTAAACAGCGTTGATTATTTACTGAAACCGATAGATGAAGACGAGTTGAAACGTGCCGTTGAAAAATACCGTAAAGTGTACTTACTAAATGGTAATGCTTCCCCGCTTCAGGCTCAGTTGCAAGCCCTTGTGCAGCAAATTTACCCAGCACCCAATCCAAAGCACAAAGAGCGGTTTATAGTGCATTATAAAAACACGTTGATGCCTGTAAACACCGACCAAATTGCGTTGTTTGCCCGCGACGAGTTGGTGTTTATTTATACGCAAGACGGAGAACGCTATATTCCCGACCATTATAACAGCCTTGATGAAATTGAAGCCGAGCTAGACCCGCAGGTTTTTTTTAGGGCAAACAGGCAGGTGATTGTAAATATTAATGTGATTGAAAATTACCGTGCAGATTACACAGGAAAACTGCACGTGAAGCTGAAAACAACGCTATACCCCGAAACCGATATCAGCCGCGAGAAATCCCCTTTGTTTAAAAAGTGGTTGGGGTAATCCATCATTAAAAGTTGTGAAATATAGCGTCGGGCTTTTACACCCGACGCATTAGAACTATTGCAGTGTATAACGTAGTGATATACCCCCTTGCGTAATAGCCGTTGGGAAGGCGTTTGAAGTAGCAGGGGTGGTAACACGACGGTCGTAGTAGAAGCGTAGGTTCAGCTTCTCGTTCAGCATATAATCAATTTGTGGTTTAATAGCCAAGATGCGTTGGCCTTGTGTGGGTGTGGTAACAAGGTTTTGTAAGTCGCGACGCATAGTAGCCACATCACGGATTGAGAAATCAATACGGATGTTCAAATCATTTTTAAGGAATGGTTTGCGGCCACCTATTTTAAACGGCAGGTAAATCTCTTTAGCACGGTAACCCAAACCAATTACAAACTCAACGTTGCGGGTTTCGCTCAAGCTATAGTTAGATAGCGAAAGAGCCAGTGTGCGCGATGATTTGTATTCAAAATTGGCAGTAACGTTATTGATAAAGTTAATGTCGATACGAATCAGCGGGTTAAAGCTTTCGTTAATGGTTACCGAACGTATTTCGTATTTAGGATAGAAGTTACTGTCAAGCGGGTTCACACTATCAGTACGGCTTAGCAAGGTAGTGTATTGGGGTACACTGTAAGTAGAGCTGTATGATGATGAAAGAGTAATGCTGCTGGCAAACTTCTTCACGGCTTTCAATCGGCTTAAACCATTGTAGTTAACACGGATAGAAGGGAACGGCATTTTAGGGAACAAGTCAAGGTTTTGGTCGGATGCGTTTTTGCCGGTGTAAGCAGACAAGAACGACGAAATCAACACGTCTTGATTTTTATTGGTGTACCCTTCGGGGAAACCGGTTTGCGATGTTCCTTTAGAACGGGGGTTTTCATTGGCAAGACGTTGAGCAATAATAAATCGGTTGTTCAACATCTGGTCAAACGAAGGCGAGCTGGTATTAATAAACTTCTTCTCTAATGCAGTACGCAAGGTTGAGATACCTACTTGGAAACTTCCCTGTTCTTGGAAACCGTAATCGCGGAAACCATCGCTAGCCTCATCATACCTAAATACACTCTGCATGTTTTGGGTATGGCTGCGTATAAAACGTAATTCAACCCTAAAATCTTTTATAGGTTCTAAGGTAGCATTAGCGCTAAACTCTTGTTTGCTGGTTTGTATAAAGTATTGGTTTTGTTGGGTATCAATACTCAAAAATCCTTCGCGTGCCATGCGGTAGCGTACTTCAGGGTCTTGGCTACCGAATACAAAATCCCAACCGGGTGCATTGCGTTCGGCATCATTACCGGCATACAAAGGCGTGTGCCTGAAACCGGGCAGCGTAGTACCTTTGGTAGAAGTATAGTTAACCGATGCATTTTTAAGCATCATCAACGTTTTGGCTACAGCAGTACCAAAGCCTGAAAGGGGAGATTCCTCTTTTTTCTTTTTCTTCTTTTTCTTGTCTTTGTCTTCGCCTTCACCCTCTTCTTCTTCCGTATCGGTTTTTTGCTCAGCCTTTGATTGTTTAGGCTGGTTTTGGTTGATACGTCTCAAAGCGGGGAACTTGTTATACAAGTTCATCATATTAAACTGCGCGGTGTACGAGTAGTTTTGTGAGTTTTGAATGGTATTACCCAAAAACGATGTAGCAGGAGGGGCGGTCGTCCAACCATAGTTAGCACTATAACGCGTACTTGCAGTAATCCAGTCTGTTAAAGGCAATTTAGCAAGCGGAAGCGTATAGTTTACGTTGGTTACTTGGGTAAAGTTAGTAGTACGCCCCAAGCCAATTAAATTGTTTTGAATCGTATCCACCTTGCTGGGGTCTTCGTTCTTATCAATACGGCCCACAGGTTCATCAATACGCGCATTGGCGGTAGACTGGTAATCAATTTTCAATGATTTTGTCAAATCCCACCGCATATCATACACGCGGTTCATGGTAAAGTTCTTATCGTACAAAATGGGCACGATAGTCAACGGGCCGTCGTTGTTACGGTTTATCAAACGTGCATAATAACGGTCAACATCCGCCCTTACCGAGAAACTTTGCGGGTAAAGGGTGAAGTTAAAATCACGCACCAATTGCATGTATTTACCGCCTTTAATTTTCTTAAAGGGTTCAATGCTTTTAGCTGCTGTAGCAAAAGTGTAACCTACACTACCGCGCCAAGTACGTTGCAAGCTGGCAGCAATTTGCTGGTTGCGCCTGAATATTTCTTGGAACGAGAAACTACCGTTAATGTTTTCAATGTCCCACAGTTTGGCAGTACCTCCGCCCGTGCGGTTTTTGCGCACGTTGGTAAAGTTATAGCTGCGCCTTGAGGTGTAATCCTCAGCGGCATTTAAAATCTCTTGTTTTTGCTCTTCGGTTTGTGCAGTACGCAGGGTAGTGCTTAAAAGAATATCAGGGTTTAGCGGGTTGTATTTAGGGCGGATAAACTGCTCGCCGCGTTGCATAAAGAAGGGAACAGTAATACCCCACTTGGCGGGGAAGAATTTACCCAACTCCAACGAGGTTTGCATATCGTACAAGAAAATCTCGTTCAGGCTACGGTCGTTCAACTTCTTATCAATACCACCCCAACCTATTGATTGGTAGTTACCCGATATGGTAAAGGTACCTAAATCGGCCAGTTTGGTTACTAACCTTGCAGTAGCTGCTTCACCGCCTTGGTTGTTAAATTCAACCACACGCAATTCGTTAAACCAAATCTCACCACATTTTTCTAAACCGTCATCCGCGCCGGGGTTATCATTTTTCAAAGGGTTGCGCACACCCATCATAATTACCCGCACGTTGCTCATATCAGGCAAACCTTTTAGGGTAATACGCTTACCGCCGCCCATATCATACACAAAATCCTGTGTTAGCGGGGCTTTAGCATTTTCGCGCAATTGTTTGGCCAGATAAAACTCTTCAAGGGCAATATTTATTTCGTTTTCGCTGGGCCATACCTGTTGGGCATCACGGCTGTTATTAGGTGTTACCAGCAAAGGCAATTCATATTCGTAATAGTTATTTTCAAGGTCAGTACCCAAACGTATAAAGGCCTTTACATCACCGTTTCTAAGGTTATTGTCTTCACCTTCAGCATGCACAAACATGCGTAAGCGTTTGTAGTTACGAATATCAAAACGGGTGGTTTTAAATACTCCGCGGGCATCTCCGTCTTTCAGGTTACAAAAACGTACCGATAGCGACTGCTCGTTTTGTTGTACGTTGTTAGGAGTAGTCACATCCAACTCACGGAAGAAACCGGGAGGTAATACATAGTTTACAGGTACACGGGTACCGTTTTCTTCAATATTTACAGTAGATACCGAGAAGGTGGTGTTATCTCCGGGCGAACCGGGAGGGTTTGGCACACCTACGCTAAGCGGCTTGGTATAACGCCTCCAATCGGCACGTACCAGTTGCATTTGTGCAAAACGCAATACAACGGGTTGGTCAAAATCTTTAAGAAATAAACGCGCAAAACGGATGGATTTAAAATCGCTGATATTGCCCACTTTGCGGCTGTAAGAGTTAATAGGAATACGCAATTGGTACCAGGTTACCTGCTCTACTTGTCCGTTGGCTAATGTTACAGGTACAGATGCGCTATCGGTCACATAGTTTTTACCCACCACCAATGAGCCGGGTTTCAAATCAACTTTATACTGGTAGTATTCTTCAGTAATGTTTAAGCTGAAATCGCGGTTAATATCCTCGTCGTCGGGTTGGTTGGTGCGGGTTACAGGATAACCGTCAGGCCTGAACGTAGCAGGTTTTGAGTTACCTTCTTGGCCGTTTATTTGCTGGTGACGTTGCAAAATACCCAAGCTTTGGGCATCAAAAGAACCGCTGCTATGGAATTTATAATTATCACGAGCAGGGTCTTCAAGAGCGTTTAGATATGCGGCTGATGAAGCACCGTGCACGGTACGCATACTATCTAAATACAATGCATATATTACACGTTCAGTTGCATCGGTCATACCGTCTAGCCCCACGTCTTGTACATCACGCACATCAGGGTCGGCATCAAAGGCATTGTTAATGGCAGGAACGTTGGGAACAATAGCCCACGCTGTAGTATCAATCAACGGGAGCGGGGTATTGGGTTTGGGTAGTCCGTTTTCAAAACTCTTACGGGTATCGCGCAACACATCTTCTGATACTGAACCAAGATTTAAGTATAGCGAACCACCCGAAAGGTTGTTCGAGTTAAACTTACCGTCTTGTATGGTTCCGTTTGACCCTGTTAGGAAAGGGTCCATCATCCAAATCTCTACATAATCAATGTTGGCAGCCTCAAAGTCGTTCTGGTCGATACGACGCATAATACCCCCCCAGCTGTTTTTGGGGTTGGCCATTTCGCCTTGTGCATTCAGGTTCGATACAGAGTAGTTATAAGGGCCGGGTTTATATGGATAGTAGGCAAGGTCAAACGTAGGCAAGTTGGAAGGTACTCCTTGTTGCAGTTGACGGTTGGGGAATACCTCGGTTTGGTTTACCTGCCTTGTATAATGGTTTGACATTATAGTAGCATCGCGCAGGTTGGATGGGGTAGGAGGGCTAATGGTGGTAAGCTCACTAAGGAAAATGTTATCCAAAGAGTACCAAGCCAAGCGGGCACGGTTTCGTCCAAACTCAAGTGAGTTTGAAGATGATTGTGTTTCGGGGAACAAATCGGGTTGGCCTTCGGGTGTACTGGCAATAAACCAACCGGTACCTAAGCGCAAATCAAACGGAGTTTCGCTGGCTTCAAAGTCATCTATAAAAGCAGTACCGCGTTGTCCGATGGTTTTAGGGTCGTGAGGGAATAATTTAGCCCCTTCAAAACTAAACTGAAAGTTTGAAGGCTCTTTAGTACTAATAAATGGTAAACGGTCAATTAAACGGGTCAAACCGCGTGATTCACGGCGTATTGTACCGTCAACACCCACAATGGTATTAAGCAAAGGTTCTTCACCAATGTTTACTTTAGGGGTGATGGGACGTTCGTACAAGTGCATTACCGTACCACCTACAATAAAGTCTTTATCAATTTTGTAATCAAAGCGGGCACCCATCAGGGTTTTTTGCTGTATGCTGAAAAGGTTGTTGTTTTCAGAAGTTACTTTGATTACCGCACCCGAGTTAAGGATACCTGTATTTAATATTTTAACACGACCAACAGTATAATCAACGATATAATCCGTACCTTCAGTAAGTAGGGTACCGTTGGCGGTTACCCGCACCGACCCTTTGGGTACGTTGATGGCATTCAGTGAAATTTCGGAGTTGGATGAGCCTTGATAACTTCCGCGAAGGAAGAATTTGTTTTTTAACACCTCTTGTTGTGCCAACCATTTGGTAGAGTCGTACAAGGCATCAAAGGCATAATAATCGGCGTTTTTCTGTTGAGTGAACTTCGTTCGCAAGTACCGCCCGAAGGGCTCCCTTACGGGGAATATAATGCGGCCTGTTGCTACGTTTATCGTTATACCGTCAAGAAAGTCGAAAATACCATCAGGGGTTGGCTCATTTTGCTGGTTCACCCTGTCACAGTTAAGTATTGAAATAAGCGGTGTAGCTGTAGCAAAATTGGGCTCATCTTTCAATACGGGGATATAGTTCAAATCAGCACCGGTAGGGTCATCGGCGTAGATTACGTTTAGTTTAAACTGGTCTTTTTTAACACTGAAAGCACCCAATGAGTAGATGTTTTTCATCATCAAATCCCAAATGGGCAGGTTGGTAGTAATGGTACTACCTTTCAGCATTTTCAACATCAACACTTTTGGTTGGTTAGGGTCCGGCGATTGTATCTGACGGGCAAATTCACCCACCCTGTACACTTGCCCGTTCATGGTATATTCAAACGCTACCGAAAGTATCTCATCGTTATTCAACTGTTGGTTCAGAGAGATATAACCCAAACGGGGGTTAAACGTAAACTCATTAGTACCCAATTGCCTTGCGTTGTTCAACAACTGAAAATCCTGTATTGGATTCAAACCCATGGTTTGGCGCAAATGGCTTACCGCGTCGTTGCTTTCTCTGGCAGCCGCATTGGCCGGCAACTGCATGGTGCTGTACAATGTATTTGATGTGTTATCAGGGTTAATGGATGCGGTAGGGTTTAGCCACTGGTTGTTGTACGGGGTAGCTTCACCTAAATCCATAAAACCTAATACATCGCGTGTGTTTTCAAAAACACCGGTACGGTTGGTAACCCACACCTCAACGTTAGTAATTAGTATAGGCGAATTAATAAATGCAGGGGTGCTGCACCATTGGTCGTAGTTGTTGGCAAAATACTGGCTCAAAAAATAGTGACGGTTTACGTCGTAGTTATCAGCCTGTATGTCAAAATTGGTTACTTGTGCGCCGCCTGTTACCTCAGTTTCAGTAGTCTGTCCGCGTTGTTGGGTAAATATGGTAGTTACCATCAAACGGCCAAACTGCATTTGCAACTTAGCACCAAACAAACTTTGTCCGCCTTGTATCAAACTGCTGTTAAGCGGTAAGCTCACGTTACCCAACTGCACGTTTTTAATAATGTCGTCTTCTTTACCTTCCCAGTTAAGGTTTATCTGGTTATCAAAATCAAAGGTGGCTTCGGTATCGTAGCGCCAATTAGTTTTAAAACGATCGCCGATAGTTCCTGTTAAGTTAAACTGTATTTTCTGGCGGAAATCAAACTGCCCGTTGCGTTGCTGACGTACGGTAAATGCGGGGTTACGCACCACGTTAAAGTTCCACCCGAAAATAATCTCGGCAGAACCTTGTGGTCTCAAATCCACCAAACCGCTGCCAAACAAACGGTCAATAATCTTAGGGCCGGTTTTTAGTTTATCAAAAATGTTACCGTTGCTTTGTACGTAGTTTTGGGCTTTTGAGCGTTGGCGGAAATAGTCTTGATTCTCTTTTTTGCGGCGTTCTTCAAGATATTGCTCAAGGTCTTTTGTTTCAGGAAGCCTGTAGTCATCGCCGCCGATGGTTTGTTTCTCAACGTACTGTCCCGTTGCCGAGTCGTACACCACTTCTTTTTTAATGTTAGAAGGGTCTTGCAAATCAAGTCCGTTCGGCTCTTTATCTTCAAAGTTCTTTTTATCCTTTATAGGGTATTTCAGTTTAGAACTGTCTCCGGCCGTGCTGTCGCCCGGCCCCCCTTTTTTCTTGGTGCTGTCAGCATCAATATATTCTCCGCCTGCAAACCATATGCGGTTTGCATCGGGCACAGTTATGGCTAGTATGGGCAATACGAAGCCCAACACCACAAATAAAGCAACATTTTTTGGCGAACCCATTAAAACAGTTTCTTACTTACTTTCCTCAGTTTAGCTTTGGTTAGTTTCCAAAAGTAAAGTTATCTCCGATAGGCTATTATTTTTTGTAGTTACAACTATAAGTTTTTTAATGCAATTTTTATAATCTGTTCTACTTCAATATCTCCCTTCGCATCATCCACAACTTTCTTCACCACCTTCTCAACGTTGGCCCTGTTAAAGCCCAGCATAAGCAGTGCGCTAATTGCCTCTTGCCTTGCTGTGCTTTGCGTGCCGCTGCCTGCGGTATGCATTTCAATGCCTGTACTCTCACCTTTTTTCACTTTATCCTGCAACTCAAGTACTAAGCGTTGGGCAGTTTTAGGGCCAATACCCTTTACCGCTTTAAGTAACGTGATATCTCCCGTTAATATTGCGTGGTTTAAATCGCCCGGAGTTAACGACGAAAGTATCATCCGTGCTGTTGAGGGGCCTACGCCGTTTACAGAAATTAAATTACGAAAAAGTGACCTTTCTCCTTCATCGAAAAAGCCAAAAATGGTATGGCTGTCTTCTTTTATCGAAAGGTGAGTGAGCAGACGAACGTTTTCCTCGTCTTTGATTTTTTGAAATGTATATAAGGAGATTTGAGCCTCATAGCCAACACCACCGCTAGTTTCTATCACCACCATAGTTGGCGACATAAAAGCTACCCTTCCTTTTATAAAAGCTATCATCAGAATGAATATAAGCGGCTAAAGTAGCAAATTTTGTTGACGTACAAAGAGCCTTTATAGCAATGGTTGCCCTGCGTATGTATTTTATACTGCCGCAGGTACTGCTATTTTTAACAGATTGGTAAACATTGCCAATCCGTCGGTATTGTATAACTCATCGGCTGCCGCACGCTCAGGGTGGGGCATCATACCAAATACGTTTTTGGTTTTGTTGGTTATACCTGCAATGTTGTGTAATGCGCCATTGGGGTTAGCCTCTGCGGTTACGTTTCCGGCTTCATCACAATACCTAAAAAGTATCTGACCGTTTTCGGTCAAACTTTTAATAGTTTCTTCATCCGCATAGTAATTACCCTCGCCGTGAGCAATTGGTATTTTAAGCGCTTTGTTTTTATCCAAACCTGCTGTTAAAGCAGTATCGGCTTCAGGCTTAATGTAAACGTTTGAGCAGATGAATTTACGGCTTGAGTTGTGCAACAATGCGCCGGGCAATAGTCCGCTTTCGCATAAAATCTGGAAACCGTTGCAAATACCCATTACATAACCACCGTTGTTTGCAAACTCAATCACGCTGTTCATAATGGGTGATAGCTTTGCAATAGCACCGCTTCGCAGGTAATCACCATACGAAAAGCCTCCGGGAAGGAACACCATATCGCAACCTTGCAAATCGGTATCCTTGTGCCAAAGCTCAACAACTTCTTGTTGGGTAACTTTTTTTAAAGTTTGTATTAAATCTTGGTCACAGTTAGACCCTGGGAATATTACAACACCAAATTTCATTAACGGGGAGATTTTGTGCAAAGGTAATCATTCTTAAACGTTAAGAAAATTTGATTAACAATTGTATTAAGAGGCTGAATGCAAGGCGGCTTACACCTTAAGTGCTGATAATGCAACGGCTGCAATATCGGTGAGGATTTTTACATCAGCTCCGCCCCGTGCCGCTACGCGTAGCCCGGTTATTGTGTTGGTAATAAATGCCGCCCATTGGGCAGGGGTGTGGCGGGTACTTATTTCCCCGGCTTTTTGTCCGGCGGCTATCATGTCGGCAACAGTTTCTGTCATTGTTTCCAACGTGCCGTTTACAAGAGTTTTCACTTTGGCATTGCACACCGGCAATTCACCTATCGCATTCACAATAAAGCAACCTTTGTGCATGGTATCCGATATGCTTTCAGTTACAATACCGCTGAAAAGATTTTGTATGGCTTGTAACGGAGATTTTGCCGTGTCGAAAATGTTTGATAAAACATCAATCTCACGCTTTGCGTAATTTTCCAGCGCGGCATAAAACAAGGTATCTTTATCACCGTAGGTATCGTACATACTTGAGCGGCTAATGCCCAACCCGTCTACCAAATCTTGCATTGAGGTGGCACTGTAGCCCTTCACCCAAAAAATAGTCATTGCTTTTTGCAATGTCTCTTCTTGGTTAAACTCTTTGTTACGTGCCATAAATAATTGTAGCCTTGCCGTTTATATCAACTGCAAAGCTACAAAAAACGGAACTATCGTTCCAAATTGAGGTAAATTTTTTTAGCCTTTAAGCATTAAACCACCATCAATGGTGTACTCTGAGCCGGTAATAAAACTTGAGGCAGGACCACTAAGGAAAGAAACAAGTTTTGCCACCTCTCCTGATTCGCCAAACCTTTTTAAAGCTATTTTTTGGGTCACAGCTTCTTCGAATGAGTACATAGCTTCTTGTGGCATGCCGGTTTTATCAAAAATCGGAGTTTTAACCGGACCGGGGCATACCGCATTTACACGAATTCCTTTTGGTGCTAATTCAACCGCAGCTGTGCGCATTACAGAGTTTAGACCAGCTTTGCTGGCTGCATAGGCCATTGTATTTGCCATACCAGTGTATGCATTTACAGATGATAAGAAAATTACTGAAGAACCTTCTTGCAACAAGGGTAAAAAGCGTTGCAAAGTAAATACAGCACCTTTAAGGTTTATGTTCATAATGGTGTCATAAGTGGCTTCGCTTAAATGCTCAAGCGGGGCAAACGTAGCAACACCGGCATTTATAAATAACACATCTACTTTGCCGTAGGTATCGGTAACTTTTTTCACCAATGCATCTGTATCTGTTAAGCTGGCTTGGTCAGAAACAATACCCAGTGTCCCGTGTCCTAATTCATTTGCAGCTTCTTCAACGGCTTTTGGGTTACGGCCTGTTATTATCACTTTGGCTCCGTCTTTAATAAGTTGTTGGGCGGTAGCATACCCAATGCCGCTGTTACCACCGGTAACAACTGCTATTTTGTTAGTTAAATCAGTCATTTTGTTATTTTGGAATAATCGTTCCGCAAATGTATGCGGATAAACGGAACAATCATTCCAAAAAAAAGAAATAAGCGTGAAACTTATTGATAGTCAGCAATTAAATTTTAACTAAGTGTATAGAATTCTATCTTTTCAGTATTGTGTGAGCGGATGATGCCCGCAGAAATAAGAGTCACCAAAATTTTACTGGCCCTCCACCGCGATATGTTTATCAATTTGCAGTACTGCTTCAGCGTTATTTTGTGGTTTTTGGCGAGATAATCCAGCAATGCCTGCTCCTTACTGGTAATTTGAATCAGGGTATCTTTTTGTGCGGCTTCACGTTTCAAAACATCAACCACAATTTTGCTGGCCAATAGGCTTTGGTCCTTAACACGCACGTAAACCCACCACTTTCCGTCATCGTCTTTGGCATAATAAGGTTTATCAGGTCCTTCGGGTACAATGGCCTCCAACACCACCTTGCCGTCAAGCTCCCATTCGTTTATCACCAACTCAATAGGTGGTTTACAATAAAAATCGCTGGCAAGGGTAAGCATGTACTTCTCATCTTCCGTACGCACCCCGGCTATGCTTTTGTTGTCGCGTATTCCTATCAGCAGCCGGCCTCCTTTGCGGTTAGCAAACGAAACAATGGTTTTGGCAATTTTTGAGGCGCTGCTAATTTCCTGTTTAAAATCAAGGGTTTCGTTTTCACCCTTTTGTATCAATTGCCTCAATTCTTTCATCTCACTTCAAGTATAAGAAAAAGCGTTTACAAGTTTGCGGTTAAATACGCTTTCGGGGTGGCATAATTAACGCAGCCTTGTTACCTTCGCGCCCGTATAAAAATTATAGATAAGGTAGATAATGGCAAAATATAAAATTTCAGTAGCAAAGGGCGATGGCATAGGGCCCGAAATAATGGATGCCGTACTTTCCATATTCAACGCCGCGAAAGTGGATATTGATTATGAGTATGTAGAGATGGGCAAAGACGTTTTTTTGAAAGGCTTTAATGCCGGTATGACCCCTGAAGCCGAACGCAGCATTGAAAGCAACGGTATTTTGTTTAAAGGCCCCATGGAAACTCCTAAGGGCAAAGGAATGAAGAGTATTAACGTTACTGCACGTAAAAAGTGGAGTACGTTTGCCAACAACCGCCGTTTTCAAACACTTAACGGGGTTGAGACTGTTTACTCAAAAGCAGGTATTCCGATTGATATTACCATTATCCGTGAGAACATTGAAGGTACTTATGGTGGTATTGAGCATTTGAATACACACGATGTGGCTCTTTGCCGCCGTTTTATTACCCGCCCCGGTAGCGCGCAAGTGCACCGTTTTGCCTTTGAATTGGCTCGTCGCAATGGAAACAAGAGCGTAGTTTGCGGCCACAAGGCAAACATTATGAAAGTAACCGACGGTATGTTTTTGGAAACCTTTTACGAGGTAGCTAAAGACTATCCGGATATTGAAGCAAAAGATGTGATTATTGATGACCTGTGCATGAAACTGGTAGTACGCCCCAACGATTACGAAGTGGTGGTGCTTACCAACCTGCAAGGTGATATAGTATCTGATTTGTGTGCCGGCTTGGTGGGTGGTTTGGGCTTTGCCCCTTCGGCCAACATCGGCGAGCGTATCTCGATATTTGAAGCGGTGCACGGCACTGCTCCTGATATTGCAGGTAAAAACATAGCCAACCCAACATCATTGCTACTAAGCGGTATTATGATGTTGCGTCACTTAGGTTTCTACGCTGAAGCTGACAGTATTGAAAACTCATTGCTTTACACCCTTGAAACCGGCGTACATACCGGAGATTTTGGTGATAAATCAATCCCATCGGTAAACACAACAGGATTTGCAGGCGCCATTATTGAAAACTTGGGCAAAGTGCCTGCAAACACAACCCCACGTAAATCACCTGCTATCGACTATACTTGGCAAAAACCTGCTTACCCCGCAGCACGCCCAATGATGGAAAGCCCTAAAAAAGCAGAAACTACCTTAGTAGGTGCTGATTACTTTTTTGAGAGCAACGAACAAGCGGATGCTATTGCGGCTAAACTACAGCCTATTGTGCCTGCTGGTTTTGAGTTGCAAACCATCTCGAACAGGGGAACGCAAGTATGGCCTACAGGCTCAGTACTAACCGAGTGTGTAGACCACTATTGTGCCCGTATTGCTAAGGCGGATGGGTCAGTAGTTACTCAACAAGAAGTGTTTGATATTGCTGCCAAAGTAGCAAGCATTTACTTCGTTACATCTACCGAAATGCTAATAAACATTGGTGATGTACGCGGTTTTAGCTTGGCACAAGGACAATAAGAAAGTTAGAAAATATAATGTAAGAACGTCGCAAGCTTGCCTTGCGGCGTTTTTTATTGTACGGACTTAATCTCCTTAGATTCGCTGCGGCTCACGAGCAAACCAAAGGCAGCGGTGGTAAAGAACGAAAACAACGCATACACAGCAGCAGGGATTGCAATAGCAGGGTTGTTTAACATATAAGGCCCTGTAGCAACGGCAATAGCCAACGCGGTGTTTTGTAAACCCACTTCTACCGATATAGTAGCTTGGCTTTTCAAGTCCAGTTTAAAGTATTTAGCAGTGTAGAAGGAACCTATCATACCGCCCACATTTAGCAGCAACGTAAGAGGCACCACTCTCCAATAATCACGGATAGGAATATTAATGTTTTCGTTGTTTTCAAGGAAAATAGCACCCACCATTGCCACTGCCAATAGTGCAGTCATAATGTATTTTAAGGGCTTACGTACTTTATCGGCAAAACGAGCCCAACGTCTGCGAATGTAAATCCCAATCGCTGCGGGTATCACCGTAATCAATAAAATCTGTATCAGTGTTTCCCAAAAAGGCAGGTGGATAGATGCGTCTTGATTCATATAGGCACCCAACGCCAAACTCACCAAAATAGGAATGGTAAACTGAGTGAGGAAACTATTAACCGTGGTAATAGAAACCGACAAGGCAAGGTTACTATTAATAAGATAGTTTACAAGGTTTGAGGTAGCACCGCCGGGGCAGGCCGCCAGCAACACAATACCTACTTTTAACTCAGGGCTAAGACCGGGAATAATTAACGTGATTAAAAATGCCAATGCAGGCAGCAAAAGCATTTGAGCTAACAAGCCAATACCAAGCCCTTTAGGGTTTTTAATAATGTTTAAGAAATCGCGACGGGTAAGTGATAGCCCCATGCCCACCATGATGAAAGCGAGGGTGGCGGGCAGCATGTATTGTGAAAAAAACTTAGTCTCTATCACTACGAATTGTGGTTAATGGCAATATTACACTTATAAAGCCATAAAAATATCGCTACAATAAAAAATGTATGGTAATGCTATACAACAAAACGCTAAGTACCTTTGTAAAGCGTTATATGTATAGTATGAAAAAGTCAGTATTTATAATTACAGGGGCTGTGATTGCCATTACCGTGGTAGCCTTGCTTGCTTTTGACCAACCTGAGAAGACGGTTAACAAGCCTGAGAGCATTAAAGCACCCGCATTGCCTGAGAAACTTTTGTTTGCAGGAGAAAATGTGCCCATGAAGGATTTTGATGTGCGCGAACGTTTTGACCGTGAGTTGATGATAAATACATTTTATCACTCGCAAACCTTGTTTGCTTTGAAAAAGACGAAGCGGTTTTTCCCTGTAATGGAAGCGGTAATGAAGAAAAATGGCTTGCCTGACGATTTTAAATACCTTGCGGTTGCTGAAAGCGGCTTGGATAATGTGGTTTCGCCCGCAAAGGCGGAAGGTTTCTGGCAATTTTTAGAAAGCACCGGAAAGCGCTACGGATTAGAGATAAATGAAGAGGTAGATGAACGCTACCACCTTGAAAAGGCTACTGAAGCGGCCTGCAAGTACCTGAAAGACAATAAAGAAAAACTGGGCAACTGGACGCTAGCCGCTGCCGCTTATAACATGGGCGAGAACGGCGTAGATAACGCTATTAAAAAGCAGGGCGTGGGCAGCTATTATGATTTGTTGCTTAACAAAGAAACATCACGCTACTTGTTTAGAATATTAGCGATTAAAGAAATTTACAGCAACCCCGCTAAATACGGTTTTGTGATTGATAGTGCAGAGTATTATCCTACTATTGAAACATACACCGTTACCCTTGACAGTGCAGTGGATAATCTTGCCCAATATGCCATTAGTCAGGGTATAAACTACAAAGTACTTAAACTGCTTAACCCTTGGTTGCGCAAACCCTACCTTAAGAACAAGGCGAAAAAGGCATACACCATCGTATTGCCTAAAGACAAGAGCTTCATTACTCCACCTGCTATTACACCTGTTAGCCCCGCTACGGGAGAAGAAACCGAATAAGTTTCGTCGGGATTGAGACAATAAACAAAAAAAGCGGCCAAGGCCGCTTTTTTTGTTATATCGTTTGGGTAAATCCTACCAATCGTCCTCGTCAACCTCAACAGGTTCACGCATTGCCTTGGTCATATCTACCACCATTTTGCGCACCGCCGCATCGGCAGCCCTCAAATAACGGTCGTAGTTTACCACGTTCTTTTCTGATTTCATGTAGAACTCAAGGTACACATAATTGATGTCCTTCTTGTCTGATGTTTCAGGCAGCAAGTGTGTCATGTTGCTTACATGGTACTTATACTTCCCATCCTTAAATCGCATGGTAAGCGTAAACTCAACTTGCCCGTACTCGTTTGATGAAAACTTGTTGTAGCGTACACGCATCGGAAGTTTCACTTTCACCTTAAACTTCTCATACAACACATCGTCAGTAAATACTTTTGCCAACTCTTTTTGTTTTTTATCAGCATGCCATTTAGCGGTTATCCAGCGTTTGGCGCGCAAATACAACGAGTCGTAGTAAGAATCAGTTTGCTCAATAATACTGTCATAAGTAATCAGCTCAGTAATCGAGTCAACCGGCATCACAATGCGTACATAAGGCTTTTTTTCAGGTTTCTTGGGCTCGTCTTCTGAGCCGTCAGTACTGTTCATGCCCGGCATATCACCTGCACCGTCTATGTTTTCGTCGTAGTAATCGTAACTCTGGGTATCCTGTTGTTCAGTGTCATCGGGCTGAGCCAATGCTGAAGCAACGGGAATAGTTACAAAAGCCACCAGCCATGCAATTGCCTTAACGTTTGGCATATTGCGGAGTAAAGTAGTAAACATTAAGATCCTTAAGCTATTACTGTTTTTATTAAAAGTTGGCAAATTTAGTTTTTTCGGCAAATAATTCATCCTTTTGAAATAGGGGTTTGTCAAAATAATATTCCACTGTCAGTTCCTTATGTGTTTTTTTCACCATATTTGGGCTTTAGAACAATGAGAAAACAAACAATAATTCTTATCATAACGTCGCTTACGTTAGCTTATTGTAAACCTTCGCAAAACAATAAAAACAAAAACCAGACCATGATTTTAAAAGATCCTCATTCATACGCAAAACCTAATGATGTAGCCGTGAAACACTTACATCTGAACCTTACGGCTGACTTTTCCACAAAAACATTAGACGGTTTTGCAGAACTTACTTTGGAGAATAAAACCGGTAGCAGTGAACTTTGGTTAGACACCAAAGACCTTACCATTAAAAAGGTTGAGCAAGACGGTGCCGAAACCAAATACGAATTAGGCCAACCCGATATACATTTAGGTCAGAGCCTAAAAGTAGCCATTACACCCACTACCCAAAAGGTAAAAGTATATTACACCACCAGCCCCAACGCTGAAGCATTGCAGTGGCTTGCACCTTCACAAACCAGCGGCAAAAAACATCCGTTTTTGTTTAGCCAATCGCAGGCCATCTTGGCACGTACTTGGATACCCTTGCAAGACGGCCCCGGAGTGAAATTTACCTACAGTGCTACCATCAAAACCGACCCCAAACTGATGGTATTGATGAGCGCCGAAAACGACACCACTTTGCATACCGACGGTGTGTATAACTTTAAGATGCCGCAAGCCATTCCCAGCTATTTGATGGCGATAACCATCGGCAATTTTGAATACAGAAGTTTGGGCAAAGATTGCGGCGTTTATGCCGAGCCTGAAATGATTGAAAAAAGCGCGTGGGAGTTTGTAGACCTTGAAAAGATGATTAATAGCGCGGGCGAACTATACGGCCCTTATGCTTGGGGCAAATACGATGTAATAGTGCTGCCTCCGAGCTTCCCCTTCGGTGGTATGGAAAACCCTCGTTTAACGTTTGCTACCCCAACCATTATAGCCGGCGACCGCTCACTGGTATCGCTGATAGCACACGAATTGGCGCACAGCTGGAGCGGCAACCTTGTAACCAATGAAACTTGGGCTGATTTTTGGCTGAACGAAGGCTTTACCGTGTATTTTGAACGCCGCATCATGGAAAAAATTTATGGTGCAGAGCTTAGCGAAATGATGGCAGCCCTTGCCTTGGGTGAGTTGAAAAACACCATCAAAGAATTTGGAGACACCAGTGACGATACCAAACTGAAACTAAACCTTGATGGCCGCAACCCCGATGATGGTGTGAGCGATATTGCCTACGAAAAAGGCTATTTCTTCCTACGTACGATTGAAAACGCGGTGGGTCGTGAAAAGTGGGACGCTTTTGTGAAGAAGTACTTCAACACGTTTGCTTTTTCAACCATGAACACCGAAGACTTTTTAATTTACCTTGATAATGAGTTGATACACGGGGATAAAGCGTTGCAACAACAAATACAGATTGAAAAGTGGGTGTATTACCCCGGATTGCCTGAAAACTGCCCTCAACCCAAATCAGGGGAGTTTGCTAAGGTGCTGACCCAAGTAGATGCTTTTAAAGGAGGTAAGAAGGCCGCCGAATTGGACACCAAAGATTGGATGACCCAACACTGGCAATACTTTTTGCGTAACCTGCCCCAACCGCTTACCCTTGAACAAATGGGTGATTTAGACGCTGCCTTTAAGTTTACCAATACGGGCAACAGCGAGATAGCTTGCGATTGGTTCCAATTGGCAATAGCTGCCGATTATAAAACCGCTTACCCCAAAATGGAGGAATTTTTAATAGCAGTGGGTCGTCGCAAGTTCTTAAAACCTTTGTACGGCAAATTGTCTCAAACTCCTGAGGGTAAAGAATGGGCAAAAGCCGTGTATGCAAAAGCCCGCCCCGGATACCACGCCGTATCCATCAATACCATTGATGATATGCTTGGTGTGAAAGAAAGTGCTTCAAATTAATTGATAGAAGTCCACGGTCAATAGTCCACAGTCGACGGTTGGCGGTTAGCTATGGACTGTGGACTGTCAACTTTATAAATGAACTTTTTCAACACATCCGCATCTTTCGAACAAAAGATTGAACTGCCTCTCTTTGCCCAAAAGCAGGTAGAGGTATGGATGAAGCGCGATGATTTGCTGCACCCTTTTGTGAGCGGCAACAAATACCGTAAGCTGAAATATTTGGCGCAAGACGCTCTACAACAAGGCAAACAACACTTAGTTACTTTTGGCGGAGCATATAGCAACCACTTGGTAGCCACTGCCAGTGCTGGGGCTGCTTTGGGACTAAAAACCACCGCCATCCTGCGTGGAGAGGAAGCATTTAATAACCCCATGCAATCCATTTGCAGGCTATACGGCATGGAGTTTCAGCAAGTGAGTAGGGAGGAGTACCGCAATAAAGACGCTGCTTTTGCCAAACACTTCGGCAACAATGATGATGTGTACCGCATAGACGAAGGCGGCTACTCGGCATTGGGCGCGCAAGGTTGCGCCGATATTCACGCAGAACTTACTCAAACCTATTCGCATATTTTTTGTGCGGTGGGTACGGGGACTACCGTGGCAGGCTTAATCAACGGAGCTTCCGAAGGCACACAAGTGCATGGGGTAGTGGTTTTGAAAGGTGCGGAATACCTGAAAACCGAAATTGACAACCTACTTACTACGCCCAAAGACTTTACCCTGCATCATAATTTTTATTTCGGGGGATATGGGAAGTTTGATGCCGAAATCATGCACTTTATAAAAGAATTTGCAGGTGCAACAGGCGTATTGCTCGACCCTGTGTACACCGCCAAAATGATGATGGGTTTGCAGCAATTAATACAGCAGGATTACTTCTCCAAAAATTCAAAAATATTAGTCATTCACACGGGCGGCTTATGGGGACTTACTTCTGAGAAGGCGATAGAATTATCGGCTCGTTAGGGGTTGCTTCACCCTTAATGGTTAAAATAATGGGTTTAGCGTAACCGTCAATAAAAACAGTTCCCGTTTTATAAAAAGTACCCAAGTTGGGTATTATAAGAGCTATTATAAAACCGCTGTCTCCTACCAGAATAGGAGATTTAGGCAACATGAACATCATGTTTCCGCTGCTACTGTTTACCTTATCTATAAACAATGGATAACGGCCTGTGTTTTGAACGGTAAATTCACAAGTCAGCCTATCGGTTTTTGCAAACGTACCAAAATCATGCAGGGTTTTCTCAAACCTAAAACAAGTAGAATCTACCTTAAAAACATTGCCTTTTATAGTAAGGGTAAAATCGCCGGCATTGGTTGATACAATTACCACTTTGGTAAACATACCTATATTAAAAGCACCGTAAATAACTCTCACAGGACTGCTATCGCCCGGCAGAATGGGTTCTCTGTTATACGATGGTAATTGTCCGCCACCTGTGCCTATCGCACTGGTAATTATCAATGGGGCAGTACCTTTATTAAACAAATAAAACGCGTGGCTGGATTGCTTGTTTTGCGGAACATCACCAAAATTCCAAGTCAGTTTATCAAAAGCCGCAATGGCTGTTGGCGTGGTATCCGTTTGCCCGTACAAAGCTCCTGTGATAACAAGTGCAATGAGTGAAACCAAGGCTTTCATAAACGGCAGCTTTAATCATCCGCTCTACCGGCAGGTACGGGCAGCTTTTTCGGGGTTTCGGTGGTAGGCTTGGCAATTACAGTACCCGTAATAGTAATCGTGTGGTACTTTTCAGGGTCGTTAGATTGTATTTGTAATTGCTTGGCAAAAATACCCGGGTGTCCCTCAGAGTCGTATTGTACGGTAATTTCCGCTGTTTTGCCCGGTTCAATAGGTTCTTGCGAAAACGAAGGAATGGTGCAACCGCAAGGCTGGGTAACATTAATAATGTATAGAGGCGTTGTGCCTGTATTTTTTACCACAAACTTATGGGTAACCTTTTCACCCTCCTTCATTGTGCCAAAATCGTGCAGTGTACTGTCGATAGTGAGCTTTGCCTGCGCGCTGGCGGCAATAACGACCAATGAAATCAAAAGGGTAAAAAAGTATTTCATAATTAGTTCTTACGCGGTTTTAGTTTGATGGTAGCCTGTAAGTACAAATACTCGGTATCGTTTTCAGCATTGGATGAAACGATGAACGATTTAGAGGTAAAGCCGTAGTTCTCCTTCGGGATAAAATCTACTCTTACTTCTCCTTCTTTACCGGGCAGGATAGGTTCTTTTGAGTATTTAACCACCGTGCAACCGCAAGAAGTTTCAATATCATTAATTACCAATGGCGCGCTGCCTGTATTTTTAAAGGTGAACACCCTTTCGTAACGCTCGCCGGGATATACGTCGCCCAACTTAATTGTATGTTCGGTAAACGTAATTTTAGCCTTGCCATCAGCTGTTTTTGCGGGCATAACAGCTACAGCAAGCAGCTGAACGAAAAGGAGTAAATTCATCATAGCAGCACAAAAATAACCCACCCTTGCCTTAGTTTATCAAACAAGGGCGGTTTTATTATTGGTATTATTTATTAGGATTAACAACAGGTGGGGTAGCTTGTCCGGCTTTTTCAACCACAGTACCTTTTATGGTAAGGGTTATTTGGCCGCCGTTAGAATCAACCGTTACAGTTTTGGTAAAACCTCCCATGGTTGCCGCATTATAAGTTACTTTTATTATTCCTGTTTTACCGGGCTGTATTGGTTCCTTAGGATAATCAGGGGTAGTGCAGCCGCAACCCGCCTTTGCATTGGTAATAATCAACGGAGCATCGCCGGTGTTAGTAAAAACAAATTCATGCGATGCAGGCACATTGTGGGGAATGTTGCCGTAATCAAACATGCTTTCTTTAAAAGTAATTTTAGGGCCGTTTTGAGCCATAGCAGCAACAGCGCCAACCAGCACAACGGTAAGGGTAAGTAATAGTTTTTTCATTTCTGTTTATTTTAGAGCAAACTGTTCAAAAGCTGTTCCAAAACACGCACAGTACTAATGTTTTTAGACGAATATCAATTACTTATCTGTTACGCCTGCCTCAATTAAATAGTGGCGGTCTTCGGCCTCAAAATAGTACCTCATGTTCGGGGTAACCACAGAGTCGGGGTGTTGCAGCAATTGGTCGGGGATTACGTTCTCAATATTGCCTTCGTCGCAAATAATCATGCGGGGCTTTTGCCACGCCACAAATATTTTGTTAGTCCATATCACATCGTGCTTATGGAAATACCCGAACAGCTTATACGGCGGCGATACAGGATAATCATAAGGCAACACGGCAGCCACCTTGCGCACACTGTCCCAGTGCAGATAATAGGTGTGCGGGTGTTTTTCTTTAAACACTTTGATAGCAGCATAGTTAAAAGAATAACCCCGCTCTGATTGAAGTAATTTTTCTTGACGGTTGAAGAGAACAAAGGCTACTGAAAAGGCCGCCACAAAACACACAAATGCCGGACGGAACCAAGCCCGCGAAAACAGTAGCAGGCACAAGCTGCCCATGCTTAAAAACTGTGCAAAGGTGAGCGAAAAACGGGGCACCCACACCAACGAGAAATATTTGGCAGGGAAATACACAAACCCTGATACAAGATTTACGGCCACTACGGGCAGCATAAACGCCAACCACCACAGCCATACCTTGTAGTTGGTAACCCGCATAAACAGTAGCACGGCAGCAAAAGGCAGCAACAGCAGCCCGAAACTTTTGAATATCGGGAGGAAGTAATTGCGTTTGGCTTGTGCAGTTTGTAATCCTATGCGCTCAAACGATTCGCTGAGACGGTCGTAGCCAAAATCGTTTTGGTATTTCAGGTAGATAATTCCGGCAACAAAAACCACCACGTACACCCCGCCCCACAACAACGATTGCAGCAGCCACCGTTTTGTAGTAATGTTTTTAGCAGTGAATTGAAGGGCTAAGTAAAACAAGTGCAGGCAGGCCACTAAAACGGCTCCGTCTTCTTTTACAGAAACCATCAGCAGCGCAGCAACAGCCGAAACCCAATGTTGTTTTTTGTATAAAGAGAGCGTGAAAATAAAGCCCAGCGGCACGTACAGCATTTCGGTGTGGAAACCGTAATCGGGGTCGTCGTACAACCAAAACGAAACCGGCCCGCAAAACACAGCAATGTAAAATACGGCCACCAGCAGTTTGTGATTGAATTCATCCGATTTTTTGTATAGCACAGGGAAGGTGTACCACAACGCCCACACATACAGCAAAAACTGCACGATGAAAATGCCCGTTGCCCCCCACTTGAGTACGAAAGGCCCCATGGCCAAATCAAAAAAGTAATTGTGCAGTTTGCCGTGATAGCCGTAGCAGTTTTCGTGCATCAACGGGCGACCTTGCAGCCATCCCCTGCAAATTTGTATGTGCGTATACAAATCTGATTGGTAGCCCAGTTTGGTAAATATGCCCAACTTGGCAGCAAAGTACCATATCAATATGCCCAAAGCAGCTGCAAAAACAGCTATCCCAAAAAAATCACGTCGCTTAAAAATATCAATCACTGCTTTGTTTAGCGTTTTGTTTTAGTAGAACCCATTGCCAGATAAAAAACACGGCCGCCAACGGCAACAGCCAAATCATGCGGGCCATGTACCTATCCACTACTCCTGAAAGTGAGGCGCAAACCACACCGTTTATCAGGCAGCCTATAATGATGGTGAGTGCAAATGCCATCGCAACGTTGTAGTGTTTTTGCTTGATGGCAACGGCCATAAACACCACAATAACCAATAAGGCTATGTACACCGTCCACCGCTGTATTTTCGACGCGGTTTCAAAATGCAACGTTTGGTGGTATTGGGCTGCATTTTGGTATTGCGTCATCTCACCACCAAAAAAATCTTTTATCCCGCCGTACACCGGAGAGCCTTCAGCCATTGGGGTAAGGTAGCCCAAATCAAACATACCTAATTGTTTCCAACTGTCGCTAATGCATTTATCAATCAATACTTTACGCGAAGGCCCGTAGCCAACCATGTTTTTCACTAACTGGCCGTATTCTTTGTCTTTTTCAACCCAACAATTACCCCACCCGTTTTGTACGCAAACGCTTTCGTACAAAGGGCTGGTACCAAACTCCCACAAAAATGCTACCGCGTGGGGCGGTAGGTTATCCTTCACGGCACACAAATCGGCAGGTGCATCGGGACACTTTTCGTCTAAGTACACTTTTGCCGCACCTGTTTCTATGCAGCGGGCCACTAAAAATATATTGCCCGTGCGCGAGGGTTTAAAGCCAACATCCAACCAATAATTAAACAAACTGATAACCAACCACGCACCAATGCCCCAAAACATAAGGGAGGAGTGGTTTTTCTTCCGTTCACTAAAAAACGGCTTTCTTTTATAGGCAAGCCTTACCAGCCAAAGCAAAGCGGCCAGCAGGCTGATGATAAGTAAGTGTGAACTGTGAACTGAGATGCTGAACAGCATTATAACTACTAACCAAAAACGGTGGTTGCTTTTTATATTCTTTCCGGCCAATAGTATGCCTGCACATAACAAGGCAATGGGCGAAAATACATCGGCCATCAGTTGGCTGTTATTATAGGCAAGTCCCGTAGTGAGGCCAAGTCCGATGAGCAAAAGCGAAGCCGGGATAAAAGTTTCTTTAAGGTTTAGCAGGTAACGTATCGCAAGCCGAATCACATAAAACAGAATGAACGATTGTGCCAGCAATACCAGCCAAAGGCTGTACCAAAGGCTGCTATGGCGCACAAACCAACTGTAAAAATAGGGACGGTCTACGGGGACGTAGTTAATAAAGCCCGCCACAATGTATGTACCCGAATCGGAGTATAGTAACGGATAGCCGTTTACCAACGCAGGGTAATTTACAGCTGCCAGTGCAGCAATAAAAAGCAGCAGTTTAAGTACCCATCGGCCCATTGGCCAAAGATACACATTGAAAATTATTTATGATTTTTTTGGCTTACTCTTAGCCGCGCTGTATCAAATACACCGTATAGGCAGTATAGGCCAGTAAGAATACAATCCCTTCAAAACGGCCTATGGTGTGGCGTTTACCTACAAACAGCAACCCAAACAGCAGCAAGCTGGTTACAATATTTACCCATGCATCAATTTGTCCGTAGGTATTAATAGGGATGGGGTTGATAAATGCACCCGCTCCCAAAATAAAGAAGGCATTAAAAATATTACTGCCTACCACGTTACCAATGGCAATATCGGTTTGTTTTTTAAATGCGGCTACTGTGCTTGTTGCCAGTTCAGGCAAGCTGGTTCCAACAGCTACAATGGTTAGCCCTACAAACTTTTCACTAAGTCCCATTGACATTGCAATATCAACAGCACCGTCAACCACCCATTTACCGCCAAACACAAGACCGGCTAACCCCAACACTACATATAGTATTGATTTTGCAGGAGGCATCTGTTTAATTTCTTCTCCGCCATCACCCCCGGCATCTTTAGCTGTTGCAAAAACATAAAAAATAAACACTACAAAAAACATCAGCATCACCAAACCGTCAATGCGGGTAAGTGCGCCTGCCAGTGGTGATTGTGATGCAGCGTTATAGGTTGCAAAAACGTCGGGTTGGTCGTTATCCAAAAATATATCACTGCCGGCCACCAATATCAAAACAGCACTTAGCAGGGTAAGGGGGATTTCTTTCCAAACAGTATTCCGGTGCACCGTTAGCGGATAGATAAGGGCTGAGATACCCAAAATAAATAGCACATTAAAAATGTTACTGCCTACCACGTTGCCCAATGCAATTTCATTAGCACCGCTGATGCTGGCCAAAGTAGTTACAATCAACTCCGGCATTGAGGTACCGAAAGCTACCACCGTGAGTCCGATGACCAAATTACTTACATTAAACTTTTTTGCAACTGATGATGCTCCGTCAACCAAAAAATTGGCTCCGTAAATAACCATAGCGAAGCCTACTACGAATAACAGGTATACCATAAATGGATGATTCTCTTGGTGGTGCAAAACTACACCAAATCACATCCAATTTTTTAACGGCTAAAAAATTTTAACTGCTATTCTCGGTACAAGAGATAAGCCATGTACACAACATAGCTTAGTAAGAAAACAACGCCCTCGTATCGGCCAATGGCGTGCTTGCGACCTACAAAAAGTAACGAAAACAATAATATACTTGAACCGATATTAACCAATGTATCCACCTGGCCAAAGCTATTAACGGCTATCGGATTTGTGATAGCGCCTGCCCCAAGTATTAAAAAGGTATTGAAGATATTACTCCCCACCACGTTGCCAATAGCAATATCAGATTGTTGTTTTCGGGCGGCTACTACTGTTGTAGCCAATTCGGGTAAACTTGTACCCAATGAAACGATAGTTAGCCCCACAAATTTTTCACTCAGCCCCATCAGGGCAGACAACTGTATAGACCCGTTAACAATCCAACGACCCCCGACGATAAGTCCTGTTAAGCCAAATAAAATATACAGTGCTGATTTTTTAGCAGTTAAGGTTGCTACTTCGTCAGTGTCAGTATTTACTCCTTCTTCAATTCCTTGTCGTGCTGTTGCAAACGCATAGTACAAGAACACCATGAAGAAACAAATAAGTACCCAGCCGTCAATGCGTGAGAGAATACCTGCGGTGGGTAAAGCAGATGATTTGGGAATACTTTGTGAAAGATAAGCGGGGTCTATAAGTACATCGCTGCCCAGCAAAAACACTAATAGCGCAGCTAACAGTGCTAAAGGAATTTCTTTCCAAACCGTATTTTTATGTACCGTAAGTGGAGATAGTAATGCAGCAACCCCAAGTATAAGCAACACGTTAAGGATATTGCTGCCTACTACGTTTCCAAAAGCAATGTCGTTATTACCGTTTAAACTGGCTAGCACAGTTACCACAAGCTCTGGTGCTGAAGTACCGAAGGCGACAATAGTAAGCCCGATAATCAAGCTGCTTACGTGCAGTTTTTTTGCGGCAGCAGCAGCACCATCAACCAAAAAGTTGGCTCCGTAAATTACCAAGAAGAATCCGGCTATAAACAGCAAGTAATCCATACGTATGGCCTAGTAACTAACTTCAAAAAACGATATAGGTTTTCCGCGGTGCTATTAATAGCGGGTAATCACAGCATCGCCCCACAGCTCCTCAATGGCATAAAACTCACGCTTTTCATTCAAAAACACGTGTGCCACCACATTCACATAATCCAGCAATACCCACTCAGCATTTTCATAACCCTCTTTGTGCCAAGGGCGTTCATTTAATGCCTTCTCAACTTCATCGTCGATAGAGCGGCCTATCGCCTCTACCTGCGTATCACTATCCCCGTGACAAATCACAAAAAAGTCAGCCACAGCACTTTTTATTTTTCTCAAATCCAGCACCACAATGTCGTGTGCCTTCTTTTCTTCCATTCCTTTTACTATCACATCGCACAGCACCAAGCCTTCATCAACCGTTGTTTTTTTACTCATCAAATTTTAATCGCTTAATTTGTCGGCAAAAATAGCGCATTTGTTTCAAACCATTTCAAATAACGGTGTTATCGGTTCAGCATACTTGTATTTGCCCCAAACGGCATCTACCAATACCTACTGCCGCAACCTACTTAACGATGAACCGCAACCGCCAAACGGCTTGGTGGTGCGCACAGGTCATCAGTACGAGGGTAGGGGGCAACGCGGCAATGTGTGGCAAGTGCAGGCGGGTCTTAATTTAACATTTAGCTGTGTGGTGTATCCGCACTTTTTAGCCCCTGCCGACCAGTTTTATTTAAACATGGCTGTTTCGCTTTCAGTAATTGATTTATTGGATAGCTATGCACAAGGGGCGGTAATGAAATGGCCGAACGATATTTACATAGGCCGTCGCAAAATTTGCGGTATTTTGATTGAAAACAGTCTGATGGGCAGCAAGCTGCAATCCTCTATTATAGGTATAGGAATAAACATCAACCAAACGGTGTTTGAGGGATTGGCGGCTACTTCGCTGGCGTTAGAAAACGGCAGCACGTATGATATAGAAGAACTGATGCGCCAGTGGTGTTCTTGTATGCAAGCCCGTTATGATTTGCTGATGGCAGGTCGCTTTTTTGATTTAAAAACCGCGTACTTGCAACGCCTTTGGGGTTTAAATACCGTAGTGAATTATACCAAAGAAGGCGAACCGATGCAAGGCATAATGAAAGGAGTGAACACGGCAGGCCAATTGATACTAGAAGAAAACGGCTCCGAAATTTTTTACAACTTTAAAGAGATAAGTTTCGTTTTGTAAACACTACCTCGCATGAATCTTATAATAGACCAAGGGAATACCAGTACAAAATACGCTGTAGTATCAGTGCAAGGCCAAGTGGTGCACAAAACAATCACTCCTAATTTTGACACAGCGGTGGTGAAGCAGTTGGTACAAAATCATCCCCTGCGAGCAATACTGGTGAGTAGTGTACGCCATGATTATGAAGTATTAAAGCCCCATTTTGAAGGAATAGGTATCCAAGTTGTTTTTTTTGACGACGATTGCCGCCTACCCTTTACCAATTTGTATGCAACCCCTAAAACCTTAGGGAAAGACAGAATAGCGGGAGTTTGCGGGGCTTTGAAATATTTTGCCGGACAAAATTGTTTGGTGATAGATGCAGGCACTTGCATTACCTATGATTTTATAGATGCCGAAAAAAATTATCACGGCGGTAGTATAAGTCCCGGCCTTGAAATGCGCCTAAAGGCAATGCAGCATTTTACCGGAAAATTACCGCTGGTTTCTTTAGAATGGCCGGAAGATTTTACAGGAAACAGCACCCAAACTGCGTTGCAAGCGGGTACAGTTTATGGTGCAGTGAATGAAATAAACGGCTTTATTGCCCGTTATAAACAACGGCATGGCCTTTTGCAGGTGTTAATGTGTGGAGGAGATACAGATTTTTTGGCGAAACGGTGCGAAAGTGAGATATTTGCCGCCTCTGATTTGGTAATCACAGGCTTGAACGAAATTTTAATATACAATTTACCGCATGTTGCGTAAAGCCATTTGGATGTTGCTGGGGATAGGTGCCGCAGGAAATTTATTTTCACAAAACCTCACCCGTTCGCCCTATTCAGGGTTTGGAACGGGCGATTTGCAATTTTACGGCTTTGCACACCAGCAGGCAATGGGAAGGATTACGCAATCTTTGCGCGGAACTGCTGATTACAGCATTGCCAACCCTGCTTCGTATTCAGCTTTAAAATATACTTCTTACCAAGCGGGCTTAAATGCCTCGCTGGGTACAATTGAGAATAGTACGGTATCACAAAAAACAAATACTGTAGCGTTAGGTTACTTTTCGTTAGGCTTGCCCATCAACCCAAAGCGCGGTTGGGGCGGTGCTTTCGGGTTAACTCCGTACAGTGCTATCGGATTTAAATCATCTACCAGCACAACTGATACTACCACAGGAAGTTACACTAACATACAAGAAGGTAGCGGCGGCCTTAACCGCTTTTACATGGGTATGGGTAAAACCTTGTTTCACAACGTATCAATAGGGTTTAATGCTTCGTACATCTTCGGACAGTTAGTTTCAACCGAAAAAGTGTATTTCAATCCTGACTCGGTGTACCTTGATTACCGTGAAGACCGTACCCGTTTTGTGGGCGGTTTTAATTTTGATATCGGCTTGCAATACCACGATACCATATACCGCAGCAAGGGTAGTAACGAGAATAAATGGATATTGAACATTGGAGCTACTTACCACATGGGTTCTAATCTTGCTACTAAACAAGAACTATACGCCCGCACCGTTTACCAATACCTTAACAACGATTACCGCCGCGATACTGCCCAATATTTAGAAGGGCAAAAAGGTACTCTTTCAATTCCTGCTGGTTTTTCAGCAGGTATCGGGTTCACAAAAACAGGCCGCAAAAACCTTTGGTTTGTTGGTGCTGAGTATCATAGCCAACAGTGGTCGTCATATACCTCGTTTGGTCAAAATGCTGGGTTAAAAGATTTAACCAGCATTTCATTGGGAGCCACTTACCAACCGTTAATGGCAAGCCAATCAGTAGATATCACAAAAAAATACCTTAAACACATACAATACAGGGCCGGGATACGCTATTCAAACACTCAAATTGTATATAAAAATACACAGATTAGCGAGTATGGTATCAATTTTGGTTTAGGTTTTCCAGTAAAGCCATTTAACAGCTTTGTATCGTACATAAACTTTGGAGTTGAATACAATAGCAGAGGGCTTGTTAAAGATGACTTAATAAGAGAGAATTATTTTCGTTTCTTTTTAGGATTATCAATAACCGACAAATGGTTTGTAAAGTATAAATATGAGTAAATCAGCAATTATGAAAGTATCACAAGTATTCATTTTATCAGCAGCTTTGCTGGCAGGCTCATTAGGATTGGCGTGCAAGGCCACTGCTAATGCGGCATCTCCTGCTGCAACAGTTGAAAACACCGCTGTAGAAGCAGTAGCAGTAGACCAAACTCCACAAAAAGACGGTAACGGCGGTACCGAGCCCGAGTGCCAAAACCTATTGGGTGCAGACAGTATTGAAACCCGTAAGAATGTATCACTTTACCGCGAGCAATTTCAAAACAAAAAATACGCTGAGGCTTTGCCTTTTTGGCGCTATGCGTATCAAAATGCTCCTTGCTTTAAAGAGTATATAACTGCCGACGGTGCTTACTTAATGGCGGTGATGATTAGCAAAACTAATCCTAAAGAAACCGCAACTGTTAAAGCATACGCAGATACTTTGATGCAAGTGTACGATACCCGTTTGCGTTTATTTGGTCGCAACGGAAACGTAGTAGGCCGCAAAGGCAGGGATATGTTTAAATACTACCCTGAAAAAGCGATGGATGCTATTGCGTTGTTGCGTGAATCTATTGAACTTGAAGGTAATAAAAGTGCTGAAATGGTGATATTCGATTTGATGTCGGCAACTGTTCAGCAAAATAAAAACGGCGGCGTAATTGCTGACGATGAAGTAATTAACTGGTTTGATAAACTATCGGCCATTATCGATTATAACCTTAAAGAAAAACGCACACAGTATAACGACCCCGCTACAAAAGATACTGCCCGTACCGGACAGGCTATGCGTTTGTGGGAATGGCTTGAAGTTGCTGTAGTTGACATGGGTAGCCCTTACCTTACTTGTGAAAAACTTACACAGCTTTACCAGCCTAAGTTTAAGGCTACTCCTGAAGACCCTGCGTTGGTAGAGAAAATTATAGCATTGTTGAAGCGTGCTTCAAACTGCGCTAAAACTGATTTCTATTTAGAAGTAGCTGAGCAGAACTTTAAACTAAGTCCGTCTGCTGCTGCTGCTGCTGCCCTTGCTAAGGCATTCCAAGAAAAAGGCAACTCGGCAAAATCTAAAAACTACTACGAAAAAGCTGCTGAGCTAGAAACTGATAAATTGGCAAAAGCTGATTATTATGTAATGCTTGCAAGCTTAGAATTAAGTACCAACGATTGCTCAAGCGCACGCACTTATGCACGTAAAGCCCTTGAGAACAATCCAAAAAGCGGCGAAGCTTATATGATAATCGGTAACGCTTACATGGCTTGCGCAGGCGGTTGCGGAGCAGGTAAGGTAGAAAGCCAATATCCTTATTTGGCTGCATACGATAAGTTTGTACAAGCTAAAAACGTAGACCCATCAATAGCTGACAAAGCCAATGCACGTATGGCAATTGCCGCTGCCCGTTGGCCAGTTCGCGAAGATGTTTTCTTTGAAAACAAAACCGAAGGCGCCACTGTAAACACCGGCTGCTGGATTGGCGAAACCACTACTTTGCGCGTAAGGCAATAATTTTGTTACAATAAACAGTATAATTCTACTGCAAAGGCACTAGGGAATAAAGCACTTGTTGTTCACCTTGGTGCCTTTGCTGTAAAACAACAACCCTTTGGGTTTCATGATAAAAAACAACACATATTATATAGCCCTAATTGCTTTTGCAGTTTTGTTTTTTGCAATGCAATCGTGTGTTAAAACTGGCGATTGGCAAAAAGTGAAACAATTGCAAAGCGATACGGTGTATCCTGAGAAGGCTACGGGTGTTGAGATTAACATCACAGATTCAGGTCACCACATTGCACAAATACTTTCGCCCTTAATGGAAAGGTATAGTGGCAAAAATCCCTACCTTGAGATGAAGAAGGGGGTGAGGGCGTTGTTTTTTAACAAACAAGGGGTGAAGGAGAACCAATTGGATGCTAACTACGCCATTAGCCACGAAAACGAAAAAATTATTGAGGTGCGTAACGATGTACGCCTTGAAAATGTGAAGGGAGAACGCCTGAATACTGAAAAGCTAACGTGGAATCAGGCAAGTAAGAAGATATATACCGACCAGTTTGTGAAAATAACCACCCCCGATGAAGTAATTTACGGAGACGGTTTTGAATCAAACCAAAACTTTACAGAGTATAAGATTTTTAAAATAAGGGGCATACTAAGCCTTAAAGATATTAAAACCGATAGTAGTACCCATGTTGACTCGATTCATTGAAATAATGTGGCTGGTGATAGCCATAGCAAGTATAGCCGTGTTTTTTTACCTGCTTATCAGCGAAGGTTTTGTTGCAGGAAAAGCATGGGTGTATCTTATAACTACTGCTATTGCAGGCGGTATGTTTTGGCTGCGTCGCTGGCAGCGTATCAAACAAAGCGGCAAGTAATAGCGCTTATTTCATAGCCATAGGCTGCTCGGCCAAAAATGCTTTCCACTCGTCAAGCATCCTACCTTTCAGTACCCTTGGTATTTTATTTTGCGAGCCTAATTTACCCATCTTATCCATCCAGCGGATAAAGTAATCAGTGGGCACAATATCTACAATAATTTCTTTTAAGGCGTGCTTACGCTCCACCGCATAATCATCATTCAGCTCTTTTAGCAACTCATCCAAACGGGTTTTCACATAAGCCTTATCAATACTGCCGTCGCAGGCAATGTACCAATGGTGTGCAAACAACGAGTCGTAACGTTCACCGCAAACGGTAAATTCACGCATTTCAAGGTTCAGTTCATTACTAAGCATGGCCACAGCTTTGGTCATGTTATCAACCGAAAGGTGCTCACCCACCAAACTCAAAAAGTGTTTCGTGCGGCCTGTTATAACTACCTCAAGGTTTTTAAAATCAACAAATTTTATCACATCACCAATCATATATCGCCAAGCTCCCGCACAAGTAGAAACCAGCAAAGCATACTCTTTACCCAGTTCCACATCCATTAGGGTTAAGGCTTTTGCTTCGGGCTTCATCACCCCCTCATCGGTAAAGTTGGTAGAGTCGAAAGGAACAAACTCAAAGTATAGTCCGCCTTTTATTTGCAGGCGCATCCCTAAAGCATCAGGGGATGTTTTAAAGCCCATAAAACCTTCAGATGCAAGGTAAGTTTCAAAGTAAAACACCGGTTGGCCAAGCAACTTCTCAAACGCTTTTCTATAAGGGTCAAACGAGTGCCCGCCATGCACATATACCCTAAAATTAGGCCATATATCGTGTATGTTATTCAGCTTGTAGTAATCAATAATGTTTTCAAACAAAATCTGCACCCAAGCAGGCACGCCTGCAATCATACCCACATCCCACTTCTTCGCATCGCGCACCATTTCATCTATCTTCTCCTGCCAGTCGCGTTTTTTACGGGTTTCCTTCACGGGCTTAGAAAACGGTTGAAACCACAAGGGCAAATTACCTGTGGTAATCCCGCTAAGGTCGCCGCTATAGTTAATCCCGTTAAACTCTAAATCAGTACTGCCGCTCACCATTAGTGAGTCTTTTGTCATTGCATCCTTGGGTAATCCTTCGGTGCGGGCAACGCTTAATAGCTGGCGGGCGCTGGTACGTTTAATAGTTTTCAGCATTTCGCCGGTAACGGGTATGTATTTACTTGCCCCGTCAGAAGTTCCTGAGCTAAGGGCAAAGTAATTTACCTTACCGGGCCAAGCAATATCAGCTTCGCCTGCGCGGGCACGTTCCCACCAAGGCAACATAGTAGAGTAATCGCCCACCGGAACACGTTTGGCAAACTCTTCACTTATATTCGGGCTAAAAAAAATCTCGTCGAAACCATAGTGTTTGCCAAACTCGGTATCTTTTGCTTTGTCAACCAGTTTGCGCAAAACTTTTGCTTGTGTATCATACGCCATAGGCTGGTTTGCATCAAACCGCTGCCTAATTTCAATCCCCTTTTGTACTATGGATTTAATAATCCCCATCTAACTCAACGTTTTTATTAAACTTGCAAGTTACATAAAATTAGAAATCCCGCTAGTTTTGCAAGCTAAATGTGGGTAATTCATAACCGTTTATCACTTAAATTTAAAAATATTGTATGACTGAAGATATAACACTCCGCTGGAAGGAACTTGAAGAGAAAATTGCCGGTGAATACGGCAAAAAGCCAGATTTAAATGCTTTTTTATTGCTGATTGGGATACGTGAGCTGGGCAAGGTGAAAGAAAAGTTTACCAAAGAAGAAAAAGTAGCCTTGATGCACATAGCGGTATGCAAGCTGCTAAGCCAATCAGGCTATTACGAGTTGGAGGGCACTGACCAGGACGGTTGGCCGCATTGGAAGTTGGTTAAAAACCCGCCGTTCATTAACATTTTTGAGCAAGAGGTGTATTTACGCCAACACATTATTGAGTATTTTGATGCCATGTAAGCAAACGTATGTGTAACTTTACACCTCTATAGGGTGTATGCAACGCACAAATTTTGTATGTTAGCACTTTATAGTAACTTTTGTTTGAGACGACACAGATGAAAAAGACAGTTTTTATTGCGTTTAGCGCCCTGCTTACTTGGGCAGCTTGTAAACCATCAACCAAGAACACACAAGAAACCCCAGCACAAGACACTCAAGCCGCAACAACACCGGTGGTAGAACAGCCTGTGGATACCGCAGGCCAAAAAGAGCAATTGGTAGAAATTACAACGGCCGCGGGGAAAATAGTACTGAAACTGTACAACGAAACCCCCCAACACCGCGATAACTTTATTAAGCTGGTGAAAGACGGGTACTATACCGATTTGTTGTTTCACAGGGTGATTAAAGGTTTTATGATACAAGGCGGTGACCCTGATTCTAAAACTGCTAAGGCAGGACAACAATTAGGAGCCGGAGATATTGGTTATACCATACCTGCTGAGATAAACAACAAACTGATACATAAAAAAGGTGCATTGGCTGCCGCAAGGACTGAGAATCCTGAAAAACGCAGCAGCGGTTGCCAATTTTATATCGTACAAGGCCAGCATACTAACCCCGATGATTTGCAAAACATGGCTTATTACCGCGGTTACCAATACACGCCTGAGCAGCTAAAAGCCTATGAAAAAGGCGGTGCCCCATCATTGGATGGTCAGTACACTGTTTTTGGCGAAGTAGTAAGCGGGCTGAATGTTGTTGACGCTATTGCAAACCAATCGGTTGATGGCTTTAGCCGTCCCTTTGGCGATATACGTTTCACTATAAAACTGAAAGATTAAAAACGGCAAAACTATTGTAGCATTAAAAATATAGCATGTTTCAAATACAAATGAAAACCGCAAGCAAACTAATTATCGTACTTATGTGTGTAGCAACCGGCCTGCAAATCGGTTGTTCGCCAAAGAACAGAACATCAAAACAAACACCAACTACCAATACCAAAGTGGAAAATAAAGAACAACGAGTGCAGGTAAGCACAGAGTATGGGAATATAGTGTTGAAGCTATATAACGAAACCCCCCAACACAGGGACAATTTTATTAAATTGGTAAACGATACGTTTTACCACGATTTGTTATTTCATAGGGTGATACGTAACTTTATGATACAAGGCGGCGACCCACAGTCTAAAAATGCTCAACCGGGCCAGCAGTTAGGCGCCGGAGATATTGGCTACACCATACCCGCTGAGTTTAATAATAAATTGATACACAAAAAAGGCGCGTTGGCAGCAGCACGTCAGGGCGATATGGTTAACCCGCAAAAACGCAGCAGCGGTTGCCAGTTTTATATTGTCCAAGGACAAGTGCTTGACAGTGCACGCTTACAAATGATAGGTATGCAAAACGGCATTAGCTACACACCTGAGCAAATAGCTGTATATACTACCATTGGTGGTACTCCGTTTTTGGATATGAACTATACAGTATTTGGCGAAGTAGTAAGCGGAATGGAAGTAATTGACGCGATAGCAGCAGTACAAACCATGCCCGGCGACCGTCCGATGAAAGACGTTAAATTTACTATTACACTGGTAAAAGAATAAAGCTTAGATGGTAAAACACTTTATATATGTTTTGGTGATGCTGTGTATGCAGTTTATTGCTGCAAAAGCACAACAGACTGTGGTTAGCGGGCGTGTAACAGATGCCGCTACGGGTGAAGCCATGCCGTATGTAAACGTGTTTTTTAAAGGGACAACCATTGGAGCAAGCACCAATTTTGATGGCTATTACAGTATTTCCACCGCAGTTAAGGTGGATTCTGTAATAGTCTCATTTATGGGCTATGATGTTATTGCAAAACCCATTAAGCGAGGAATTACTCAAACAGTTGATTTCCAGCTTAAAGAAACTGTCTCAGAAGTATCGGAGGTAGTGGTTACCCCGGGTGAAAATCCTGCCAATAAAATCATCCGTAAAGTAGATGAGCGCAGAGATTTCAACGAGTTTAAATCATTAAAGGCTTATCAATACGAAAGCTTTACCAAAATACAATTAGCGGTAGATAACCTCTCTGAGAAGTTTAAGAACAAGAAAATGGCTCAGCCCATTTTGCCCTTGTTTGATACCGTTGCCCACCTTTCAGAAGGTGGCAAACCCATCTTACCGGTTTTTATCTCTGAAAGCTTATCAGATTATTACGTGCTGATGAACCCCTACCATACCCGCGAGTATATTAAAGCCACAAAAGTGGTGGGTGTGGGTGTAACAGACGGTAGCCTTACTTCACAAATTATTGGCTCCAGCTTTCAACAGTACAATTTTTACAATAACTGGGTAAACATACTTGATAAGAACTTTATATCGCCCATAGCAGGCTCTGCATTAATGTATTATGTATTTACCATACGCGATACCGTAGAGATTGAGGGCAAACCCTGTTTTGAATTACAAGTGAACCCGAAACGGGAAGGGGATTTGGCTTTTACAGGCAAAATTTGGATACAAGATTCAACCTATGCGCTAAAGCGGGTAATGCTTGAGATAAGCAGCAAAGCCAACCTTAATTTTATTGATAAGCTGAAAATTCAGCAAGAGCTTGAGATGACAAGCGCAGGCCCTTGGCTGCCATCAAAAACAAGGGTACTGATAAACATACAAGAGATTAGTGAGAACACCCCCGGCATGGTGGCGTTGTTCTACACTTCTAACAAAGATTTTGTGGTGAACGACCCCAAACCTGTTAAGTTTTACGAAAACAGGTTGGAAGTAGCTGAAGACGCTACCCAGTTTGACGACCAGTTTTGGAATGAAAACCGACACGAGAAAATAAGTGAAAGCGAGAAACGCGTTTACAAAATGGTGGATACGCTACGTAACCTGCCTGCCGTTAAAACGTGGATAGAATACGTGGATATTGCCATTAACGGCTTTAAAGATTTCGGCAAGGTAGAGATAGGCCCTTATGCCTTGTTTTACGGATATAACAACCTTGAAGGAAACCGTTTTAGAGTTGGGTTTAAAACCAACGAATATTTCAGTAAGAAGTGGACGCTGCGCGGGTACGGTGCTTACGGTACATTGGATGGCCGTTTTAAATACAGCGGACAGGTAGAAAGGATTTTATCACGCAGGCGTTGGACAATTTTAGGGCTAAAGTATAAGAACGATGTGGAACAAATTGGGGTGAGTGATCAAGATTACTCAACCAGCAATTTGTTTACGCAGTTATCGCTTTTCCAAGCCGACCAATTGAACCGTACTATTGAGTACAAAGCATGGGCCAGCCGAGAATTGAAAAAGGGCATTACGGCCAAAATATCATTACAGAACAAATCGTACAGTTTTACCCCGATACGCAACTTTAACTTTGCGTATTACCAAAACCCCGAAGACCCTGCTAACTCTTCTATATCAACTGATTTCATCAACTCATCGGTTACGCTGGAAGCCCGCATAGCCATGAAAGAGCTGTTTATTATTGATGGGAACGACCGGGTAAGTATTGGCAATGCCAATGCGCCCCGTTTCAAATTTTCATACACCCGCGGCTTTAAAGATGTGTTGGGCAGTGGTTTCAACTACAACAAAGCAGAGATTGAAATACGCCAGTACATTGTATTTGGAACACTGGGACAAGGTGATTATATATTTAGCGCAGGTAAGGTGTTTGACCCATTGCCTTATCCGTTGTTGTTTGTACAACGCGGTAATGAGGCTATAGTGAGCAGCCGCAGTGCGTACAACCTTATGAACTTTTTTGAGTTTGTAACCGACCAATACGTATCGATGAATTATGAGCACCATTTTGAAGGCTTGCTTACCAACCGTTTGCCCTTGGTTAAAAAGTGGAAACTGCGTTTGTTTGCAACCGGTAAAGGGGTGTGGGGTTCTGTTACACCGCAAAACTTAGCAATGCTGCCCAAAGTTGATATGCTTGGTCGTCCTGTATCTAGTTTTGGTGAGATTAACAGAGAACCTTATATTGAAGTTGGATATGGTTTAGAAAACATATTCCGTGTATTGCGGGTTGATTTTGTACACCGTCTTACGCATCTGAACAACCCTGCGGCACGTCCGTTCGGGGTAAAATTCCAAGTGCAATTTACATTCTAAGCAAGTTAGCGAACTACCACACGTTCCAGTTGGATAACCACGTCGGGGGCAGTTTCTTTAGCGGTGAGCATATACAAGCAATACCCGTTAAATAAAGGATGGTTAGGCAAACGCTGCAATAAATCCTGCACTGTTTTCTGGTAAATGGTTTCCCAAAAAGCTTCTTGTTGGTCGCGGTCCGTTTTCCCTGATTCATTATATCGGGCCATGGCACCTTCGTATTTACCCAATTCCAACGTTTCGGCAATTTTCTTGGCATGCTCAAAACTCCCCGAAGCAAAAAACTTCGCCCAAAGTAAATTCAGCAAATAAGGGTTTTTTACTGTGCTATCAGGTATTATGGGCAAGCCGTAGCCTTTTACACTTTGGTAATACTGTTTTTCATCGGCATTAAACTTCTTTTGCAGGCTTTGCGGGGCATAGCTCACCAAATTCAAAATATGAATGGTGGTAAGCCGCTCGTTGGTATCCATTTTGGTGAAATGCTCTTCCACGGCATTTAGTAAGTAAAACTTACCTTTAAACAACTCTGCAAAAAAGCCCAACATGGGTAGTGTTTTTTCAGGGTCGGTTTGCACCTTAGGTTGAGAAAAGAAGAGCAAGCCGTCAATTTCCCTGTCAGGCTCAAGCCCTTCGTAACAGTAGTTTTGCCACACAAAAAAGCTGTCAGGCACAGCAAACTTACGGGGAATGTATTTATACGTACTAACAGTTATCGTTTGCCCAAACGTGGCTTTTTGGCCGTTGGTATTATCTGTAATGGTAATTTCTATTGAATATTCGCCCTCTTTAGCATCTGCGGTAAATTCGTAATTCAGCACTGTTTCGCACAAAAACACCGCCGATGTATCGTTCACTACCTTGGTAAGTCCTTTAACGCTTTTACGGTCAAGCAAAACAATAGCACCCTTTTTAATCGTTAAGTTATAAGTAATGTTGGCTTTCTTTTTTGCATCCGTACCAAAGCCGCTGATTAAAGGTAGCATATAAAATGCCTGCCTTTTATAAATGTGGGTAGTTTGCGGAATAGCTCCCAACGGAACTTCTGCGTTACTCTTGTACCAGCGGTCGAAAAAATTAGCGTAGGTAGTAACTGCCAATCGCCCTTCAATGGCAAGCAGGGGAGTGATACACAATACTAGAAACAGTACAAACAGCGTTTTTTTTGCCATCATTAATATTCTTTTTGGCCTTTTATGGCTTTTTCGTAATCGGGGTGTTTTAGCAAATCGCCGTAATCATCCGGCCATTTCTTGCTCAAAAACACCTTCCAGTACACGGCTTTGCTCATACTGTCCCAGTGTATCAGCGATTTTTTGTATTGCCATGTCTGAAACCCGTTTAGATATACAAAGAATGCGCCAAGTACCAAAAACGTTGCACCCGTCCATTTACGTTGCAATGCCCAAGTAAACAATGAGGCCAGCGGGAGTGCCATCGCTCCGTAAATATCAATCATGGGGCGAGAGCCGAAACTGCCGCCATACCACCACGACCACCAGCTATATACGCACCAAACAAAAATGGGCAACATCACCCACAAGCCCAACGCCCACTCTTTTGAATATTTTTTTATAACGAATAAACCTGCGGTAGCCAGTGCCATTACAGGGGTGTATAACCACCAGCCTTTGCGGTAACTGAACAAGCCGTTTAGTACTTGTGATTTGGTGAAGAAGAAGCCTTCTTCGCCGTAGGTATAAAACATCCATTTACCGCTCATGTATTTCCAGTACAGCAGTTGGGGCAGCAATGCCAGAAAAGCACAGGCACAGACCAACAACACCAAGTACCAGCGGGTTTTCACTAATTGCAGTTTTTGCAGCAAGCTATCTTTTGAGTGCACATTGTACAAAACGGGTAGCAATGCCAGCAGCACGTTTAACGGCCTTGCCAGCGTAATTGTACCCATTACCAAACCCAACAAAACGGTATTACCTATTGCGGGTTTTTGGTGCCATTTTATGGTGAGGTACAACAAGCAAATGATGAGAAAGAAATTGTACACGTGGCTCATCGGCCCTTCTGAAAGGGTGTAGTACAGCAAATTGGTTCCGGCGGCAATCAGTACCAGCGTGATGGCGGTAACTTTATCGCTGTGATACATCAGCAGCAGTTTACGCAACAACCACAAACCGGCCAACCCATAGAACATACTGCCCAAGATGATGAAAAAGAAATAATGGGCATTTGCCCCATCGGTGGCATGACCCAACGGTTTTGCCGTTGCGTGTGCCATTAAGAAAAAGGGGAGATGCAGGTAGCTTACGCCCATGCTCATGCGTATGATGCGCCCCGGCCTTTGGGGCGATTCCACACTCCACCAGTAATACATATTTTTCCTTGCTGAGTCGCTGTTCAGCGTAATGTCGTCCTCAATAAATACAGCCGGTAAATAGGCATAGTACGAGGTCATATCGTGGCGCAAGGCATCCTGTTTCAGCCACTCTTTGCCGTTCATAAACAGCAAAACATACAATACTACTATCAGCCAAAAGGCGGTTAAACTGTATAGGGGTTTTTGGGGCATTAGTGTCGGGTCATTATCAGGTATTCTCCGGCATTGGCAAGGCGGAAACCCTTGCGGCCTGCTATTTCAAATATATACCTTTCAGCGGCAGTTGCCCTGTATTTGGGGTGTATAAAAATAATATCGGGAGCAAAGGCGGCAAAAAACGCATCCACCTGTTGTGGTGTAGGTTTAGGCAGTTCTTGGTTGGGGTTTTCAGACAGTTTCAATATATCCCGCATCACAGGGTCGATAAGGTACAGTTGTTTCACCTTACTTGACAAACGAGCCGTATAACCCCCAATCATCTTCTTATCAAAAATGGTTTGAAAATACAGCATATCAGAGTTGTTAAGCCCTATTTGGGTAAACCCGTCGCGAAGTCCCGCGGGGATGGGCAGCACCACATCGCCTTTCATGGGTTTTAACTCGTACACCTCTTTGGGAATGCTTTGTTTATCAATAGTTTGATAAGGGTTGGGTTTAAACTCAATAAACAATACTACCAGCAATGCTATTGAAACCGCAGTAACTACTTGTTTCTTGATGGAATTATTAAAGTACCACAACACCACAATAGGGAACAACAAGCTAAACAACACAAATATGCGGGTGATTACGCGCACATTGTTTACAAACGGAATGTAATGGATAAGGGCGGTAGGCAGGTAGAACAAAAAATGCCCCAATACCTTAAGCACGGGCAAACTAAGCATTACAAACAGTAGCGATAACCAAGCAAAGGTTTTTACTTCAGTCGGGGTGCTGTTTTCTTGTTTGCGGGCGATAAATACAGTGGCTACTGTAAAGGCAATGAACGAAAAACCGAGGAAGAAAAAGTTTTCCTGATAGGCAGGAATTTCAAGCCCGACACTGCCCAATAGGTTGGTAACCCACGGGCTGTAAACAGGCAAAAAATAGGCAGCCAAATCACCACCCCAAAAGAAAGCCCCTTTGTCATCCCAGCCCATCGCATCTAAAAGGCTCACCGCGGTACTGGCAATGCCGGTAATAAGGGCAATCAGTAACCAAGGGCGTAGCTTTTTAAAATCAATTCGCCACGGCTGTACATAATGCTTAATAACAATATAAAAACCTGAGAAGTAGAGCAGGAAAAACGTTAAATAGTACTCTGAAAGTGCAGTAACAATGCCCAGCAGCAAGCAATACACCAGTTTTTTGTAGCTGGCAATGGCGGGCAAAAACCTTCGGCCTTCAAAGGTAAATACATCAATAAAATGGTAGATATAAAACGGCATGGCTGCTGTCAGCGCAAACCAGTGGTGGTCTTGCAGCTTTATCATTTTCCACGGTGAAAAGGCAAAAATAAACCCCGCCAGCAACGCTGCCCAATAGTTGGGCACAAAGCGGTAGCAAAGCAACGCCGCTCCCAAGCCCGAAAGAATGAAGGAGAGCCACAGCCCTACGTTTAACCCTATGGTGTTATCATCAAACAGCAGGCAAAACGCCCCCATGATAAAATTGTGCGAATTCATGGTCATGCTGAACCCTGCGGGGTACATTTCCATATCGTTGTGCAGCGGGCTTTGGCCTGCGGTTACCTTTTTTTCAAACAGGTAGATGTTGTTATAAAACACAGGCACATCGCTTTGCATATCTAAGCGGCCTATGAGATACCTATCAGGCTGTAGCATGATATTGCCAGTGTATACTACATACACGGCAGCAAATACAAGCATTGCGGCAAGCCACTTAAGGTTTTTGGTGAGAAACTCTTTCAAGTGCGGGTGATTTGCTGCCAAAAATACTTAAAATAAGTCCATTGGAGGGCTACTCATTCACATATCGTTTACTAAGATAATTTTGATTTACTGTGTTGACTCGACTTTACTAATAAATGTATTTAGTTTTTTTGAGTGCATATCAACAGTGACTTTGAGTTTTGAAGTAATTTCCAAACACTCTAGAATGTGGAATTTTCGTAGTAAGGTTTTCGCAGATTTATTTAATTGTTTGCTTTCAATAAGGTCGTAACAATATGTTGATTCAATTCTTGGCCCCGTATAATTATCATTTAATAGAACAATGCAGCATTCAAAATTTAGAAGTTCTATATAAGCATATAGAACATTTTCTTTAGGGCAACCATACAGGTATAACAAATGGGAGATTTCATTATCCTTTAACTCATGAATCTTATAATGAGTTGGGTAGTAAAACCAACAGTATTTTTTATCTGCTTTGCTATCCTTTACAAATGATATTACATTGTGTGAGATATCTTCGAAGTCAACATTATTATATAAAGCATAGTTTAAAGCTATTTTAGTGAGTGCACGAAAGTAAACAACGCCTCCGAACCCCATTTCTCCGGTAGTTCTTGATAAGTTATTCTGAAAATAATACAAACCTTCGTGCTTATGTTCTGTTAGCTTTGATACATTGATGTTTTTGTATTTACCAGACTTTTCTAATTCTTTAACTTTTCTTCTTGTTAGAGAGTCTAACTCCTCTTGGTTGCTAACATAGATGCGAATTTCTTCTTTAGGAAGTTCCATTTGGAGAAATGGCAAAGGTTGAAGGTGTTCACCAACGGGTATGTTTTGTCCATCGGCTGCGGCGAAGTCGATTCGCTTATTTTTTTTTGGTCGATCTCGTTTAAAAGACAAGGTATCTGCCGCCCATTTTAGTTGATTATTAAGTTCTTTATCAACTGTTGATCCTAATGTCTCATTACAAATCTTACATAACTTGTTTTTTAACTTGAGTACACCACCTAAAAAATTGGGAATAACATGCTCGTCAGAGGTATTAATTTCGGCAATATCTTTTTTGCAACAATAACAGTTTGCCATAGCTATTTAACTAAGTTTCCATCATCTGTGTGGCACGTAAGGGTGGTTTTTCGCTTACTCCAACAATTTCACCTTGCACCACATCAATGTGCATGGCTTGGGGTTCTTTGGGTAAACCGGGCATACGCATCATCTCGCCGCAAACAGCCACAATAAAACCTGCTCCTGTGTTTATTACCAAGTCTTCAACAAACAAGGTAAAATCCTTTACATCCGAAGGTTCATCGGCATTGCTGCTAAAGGTGTATTGGGTTTTGGCAATACAAACGGGCAGGTTGTTTAGCCCCATTTCGTTTATCTTTTTCAGAGCGGTTTGAGCTTTTTTGCTCAATGAAACGCCTTTGCCTTTGTAAATAGTAGTTACAATGCTGTTCAGCTTGGTTTCGATACTGTCCTCAAGCGAGTAAGTGTGTTGTATCGGTTTTGAGGGGTTGTTTTCAGCCTCGCTAACCACCAATTTGGCTAACTCTTCTACCCCTGCGCTACCGTCGCCAAAGCCGCTGTGGGTAGCACATTTTGCACCGCGCTCGGCACACCAGTTGGCTATGTAGCTAATCTCATCATCAGTATCAGAAGGGTGGCGGTTAATTGCCACCACTACCGTTTGCCCGAAGGACTTTAAAATATCCAAGTGCCTTTCCAAATTGTGCATCCCTTTTTGCAGGGCACTCATGTTGGGCAGCTTCAACTCTTTTTCGTTAGCTCCGCCGTGCAGTTTCAGCGATAGGGTAGTGGCCACCAATACGCTTAGTGCGGGTTGCAAACCTGCGGTGCGGCACTTTATGTTCAAGAACTTTTCAGCCCCTAAATCGCTCCCGAAACCGGCTTCGGTTACCGCGTAATCGCCCAGTTGCAAAGCCATTTTGGTAGCAATAATGCTGTTGCAACCGTGGGCAATGTTGGCAAACGGACCACCGTGTATAAACGCAGCTCCGCCGTCCACATCCTGCACCAAGTTGGGCATCAGCGCATCGCGGAGCAAGGCTACAATAGCCCCGCCTACGTTCAAATCACGCACATACATCGGCTTTTTATCGTTGGTATAACCCACCAAAATATTGTCGATGCGGCGGCGTAAATCGTCCAAATCTTTCGATAGGCAAAAAATGGCCATAATCTCGCTGGCGGGCGTAATGTCAAACCCTGTTTCAGTAGGGATGCCGTTGCCGTCAAGCCCTGTGATGATGTTCCGAAGGCTGCGGTCGTTCACATCCAGCACCCGTTTCCAAACCACTTGGCGCAAACCGTTGGCAGCTCCTTTGTTAAAGTAGTTGTGGTTATCTACCAGTGCAGCTAATGTGTTGTTAGCACAGGTGATGGCATGAAAATCACCATTAAAATGCAGGTTAATATCGTCAGAAGGCTCAACGGTTACATAACCGCCCCCCGTGGCTCCGCCTTTCATACCAAAGCAAGGGCCTAACGAGGGTTCGCGCAGGGCCAACACACTTTTTTTACCGATGCGGTTTAAGCCCATGCTCAACGCAACTGAGGTGGTGGTTTTGCCCACCCCTGCTTTGTTGGGACTAATGGCGGTAACCAAAATCAGTTTGCCTTGTTTTATTTTGGCTTCGTCCCATTGGGGTGAAACTTTGGCTTTATAGTGTCCGTAGGGAATTAGTTGCTCTTCAGTAATGCCCACACGGGCGGCTACTTCCTGTATTTTTTTCATGCAGAACGAAATTAGGGAAAATATAATTCTAAAGCAGGAACGTGTTAGACGACCTATTGTATTTCTGCCGGATTAATTTCTATATCTTGCATAAAATCAATTGGCTATGAAATCTATAGTTGCATTTATATCTGTTACTCTTGTTATACTAATGACGGCCGCTTGTGGCGGTGAAAAGAGTTGCAATGACGGGAAAAGGTCTTACGCTGTGTATGCTGAGTTTGCCCACGATTCTAATGTGGTGATGAAAAACGGACTGAACCGCAGGGTGTTTAACACTACTGAGGCTCAAGAAGGGAAAGACATTACCTTGGAGAAAGACGGAAGCATTACCCTGCAAAAGGGAACTTACCGTATCACAGGCTTTTCGCTGGTTACCATGCAGGATGTGATGGCCGCCCCTGTATACCCTGCCGATAGCCAAAATTACCCGGGCTATTGTATACTATATCCTAAAAAGTATGAAAGCAATATGGGTGAGGTGCTAAAAAACAACATTTGTATAGGCAGTTTGGGGATTGCACTAAATTCTACTGCCAGTTTAGTGGATGTGTACTACAAATGTGATGAAACAACCTCTATTTGCCTTGGCCATCAAGTAGGCGATGATTTAAAAAACACTATATTTTTATCGGTGTATGAGATAGATGGAACAAAAAGCGATTACCACATGTTTGCACGGGTAGCCATAGAAAAGATTGAATGATAAATTCTGGAGCTGTCTCAACCCTTACTTCACTTCTTCGTAATCCACGTATTCGCCCATACCGTCTGATTTGTGCTTACCGTTATCAGGACCTTTGATGATTTTAATTTTGCCGTCTTTCTCCTCTTTTTGCTGCTGGTTATTAGTGTGGTAATGGTAGTTTTTAATTACCACGTTGGTTTGGAATAACCCACGCAAAAAACGGATAACGAAGTAAAACAGTATCAGGTATAATATGAACTTAAACATAGTATGCTGCTATTTAGCTTGGGGCAAATATAATCATTAATGCCTGTAGCCATTAAAAACAAACGGATGAACGGTTATTTAAAGCAGACTAATACAGCCATACTTTTTTTACAGGTATTGCGGCAATTTGAAACTGAACTCCTTTTTGCGTTAACCAACTTTGCAAATCATTGGCAGGCATGGTGTACAAGCTGTCAAATATTTCAAACGTATCAATATACAGGGTATCCATCACTGCTTCATATTCAACAGGCTTGCCAACGCTATTTTCGAGTTGTTTTAGTAATCCGCTCAGGGGATAATAACTTTTTGATGACGGGTCGTTCCAATTAATAGCATTCTTGGCCATTAAATGCTGCTCATCAGTAACCTTTGCGGTTAATACTGATGTATTAATTACTGTATCGCGCCATTTTATGTCAAAAGTACTCCCAATAGAATTTAATATCTCCGTTTTTGCAGCCTCAAGTGTATAGCCGTTACTTCTTGAAAAAATAATATCAAAGCAAGCAGTGTCATTAACTTTTGAGTGATTTATCACTCTCACAGGACTTGAAAGCTTCATTAATAAAGAAAATATTTTTGGTATGCCTGCATTTATGATAGTAACCCCAACACTGTTGTTGAAATCCCGCCAGGCGCTACCACCACCTTGCGGCATCACAGTGGGTCTTATAATATGTTGGTAGGGTACAAGCGAGCGATTGGGCGTGCTAAAATTAGCAGTAAACACAGGGTCGTCGCCACCGCTCCAGGCACCAAAAAGCCTTGCGGCGGTTGTCTGTTTTTTCTTTTCGGGGACATAACCCCCATTTAAAATGGATGATAACAGCGTGGTGTCCACGTTTTCAGGCCTTCCGTCATAAATAACAATACCGTTCTTATCTATGATAACAGTGCGGGGAATTCCTTGCACGTGATAAGCTTGGTGCATATTTTTAGCGGTATCGCAGGCTATCCAACCGTTTATCTTTCGTTTTTCAAGGAACTTTTCGATTTTTTCTTTCGGCTCGTCGGTTATTGAGATAAAGAGTACCGAGTCGGCAAAATGCGATTGCAGTTCGTTTAAATGTTTCACATTGGCTAAGCAGGGCGAACACCAAGTGGCCCAAAACTCAAGCACGACGGTTTTACCGTCAAAATATTCAGCAGTAGCACTTTTAACGGGGCTTTGCAAAAGAGCGTTAAAAGTTAATAGCGGATAGGTATTGTTTAGCAGCTCGGTTTGCGGAAATACCGTTAATGAAATAAAAAACAGGGGGATAAATAGTATGTTTTTCATGCCTCAAACAACGGCGTAAAAAAGCTGCTTAAAGGAATGAAAACAGTAGTAAAAGTGATGTAAAAAAGAATTAGTACTCGAGTTTTTAGCGCAGCAGACGGGCTATTTTGGCTACCTGACTGCGGTTTTGGATATTGGTTTTTTGGTAAATGCGGCTCACGTGGCTTTTCACTGTACTCAATTCTATATTCAGTTTTTCGGCTATTTCTTTATTGCTCAGTCCATCATCAACCAACAGTAATATTTGCTTTTCTTTGATAGTAAGCATTGAAATTATGTCGGCTTCATTTTCTATGGGTTGTTGATTACCGGTTCGTTGTTTCAGCTTTCGGTACAGATACACATTAATCCCTGCTGAAATCAACAACAGAATCAATGCTATAATAAACCATACAATATAGCTGCTGCTGGTTGGCTGTTTCCCGTTTTCATTAAACTGAACTTTGCTTATTAGCTTTTCAAACTGGGCAGGATAAGGCGATTGGGGCAATTCCTTTTTCAAGCGCGATAAAAATGCCTCAAAAAAGTCTTTGTTTGCGGCATAACCCTCTTCCCTCAAAAGCACTGTAGCAACCAAGGTTGATAGTAAAATCGACGAGCTATCAGCAAAGCCTCTATAATTTTTTAACAGCTTATTTCTCAATAAGGTGCGTTTCTCTTCGCTGGTACTATCGTTATTAAATCGGTAAAACTCCCGTTCCCACCCCTTTAACGTTGAAAGGCCATTGCCTTCGGGCATACCTTTTGTTTCAAAGTCAGGGAAACTTGTACAAATGTTGTAGCAGGTAATGTGTACTACCGTTGCGTTGTTCAGTATCAGCAATACAAAATTCTCGTTTTCACCCACAGACATATGGGCGTTAATATCCTTTTCGGGGGTAAAGTATAAGCGATAGAAACGTTTATCGGCGGGTAAAAAATCACCCGATATTTCAAAAGCCCCGGTACTATCAAGTTCAGACTGTGCTACAATCAAACGGCTTGAGATACCTGAAATGTTCCCAAGATCATCAATAGCTGCAAGATAAACGCGCGGGTAATAGCATTTTGCTACACCGGGCACTTGCCCTGTAATAACAAAAGCCCCCAATAGCTTGGGGGCCGTTGCCAATATTGTGAAAGCAATAATTGCTATGATGCTTCTTAAAAACATCTTACCTGCTCAAGAACATCGATTTTTCTTTGTAGAACTGGCGGAACACAGGGTCGTTCAAATCTTTGATAAATAAGATTGCTTCACCTGTTGATTTCATTTCAGGTCCAAGTTCTTTGTTCACGTTGGGGAATTTATCAAACGAGAATACCGGTTGCTTGATTGCGTATCCGTCAAGTTTCTCTTCAAACGTAAAGTCTTTCAGTTTATTTACGCCCAACATTACTTTGGTAGCAATGTTTACGTAAGGTATTTGGTAGGCTTTGCAAATAAAGGGAACGGTACGAGAGGCACGCGGGTTGGCTTCAATCACATACACCTTCTCGTTTTTAATGGCAAACTGTATGTTTAGCAAGCCCCTTACGTTAAGAGCCATTGCCAGTTTTTTGCTGTATTCCTCCATTTTATCCTTCACAGCTTGAGAAAGATTGAACGGTGGCAACACGGCTGATGAATCGCCGCTATGGATACCCGCAGGCTCAATATGCTCCATCATGCCTACAATATGTACATCTTCACCGTCGCAAATGCTATCGGTTTCGGCTTCTTCGGCACGGTCAAGAAAGTGGTCAATCAACACACGGTTACCGGGCAAATCGCCCAACAAGCCGATAACTGCATTTTCCAACTCCTCGTCGTTGATTACAATTTTCATCCCTTGTCCACCCAATACATAGCTGGGGCGAACTAACACAGGGTAACCCACACGGTGTGCAATTTCAATCGCTTCATCAGCATCAATTGCCACGCCGTAATCAGGGTAGGGAATATCCAGTTCTTTCAACAAGTCTGAGAAACGTCCCCTGTCTTCGGCAATATCCATGTTGTCATACGATGTACCGATGATTTTTATTCCTTTTTCGTGCAGTTTTTCTGATAGTTTCAATGCGGTTTGGCCACCCAACTGCACAATCACCCCTTCGGGTTTCTCCATCTCAATCAGCTCTATCAAATGCTCCCAAAACACCGGTTCAAAGTATAGCTTATCAGCCATATCAAAGTCGGTAGAAACTGTTTCAGGGTTACAGTTCACCATTATGGCTTCGTAGCCGCATTCTTTAGCAGCCAGCAAGCCGTGTACACAGCTGTAGTCAAACTCAATACCTTGACCGATACGGTTAGGACCTGAGCCTAAAACAACTATTTTCTTCTTATCGCTTACTACTGATTCGTTTTCACCATCAAACGTTGAGTAGAAATAGTTGGTACTGCTTGGGAACTCAGCCGAGCAGGTATCAACCATTTTGTACACACGCTTAATGCCTAATTCTTTACGTTTTTCATACACCTCATCTTCGGTGCAGTTCTTTATCAGGTAAGCTATTTGTGCATCGCTGTAGCCTTTTTGCTTAGCCTCCAACAACAACTCACGAGGGATATTACCCAAGCTAAAGCGGCGTATTTCGTTATCGGTTTTTACCAAGTCTTGTATTTGGTTCAAGAACCAACGGTCAATCTGGGTAATTTTTTGGATGGTGGTAATGGGTACACCAAGTGCCAACGCATCTTTTATGTAGAACAACCTATCCCACGACGGAACTTCAAGCTTGGCGATAATTTTCTCAAGGTTGGTTTCGTGCAAACCATCGGCGCCCAAGCCTATTTTGCGTATTTCTAGCGACTGACAGGCTTTTTGCAACGCTTCTTGGAAGCTACGGCCTATCGCCATTACCTCACCTACAGATTTCATCTGCAAACCAAGACGGGTATCGGCCTCGCGGAATTTATCAAAGTTCCAACGGGGTATTTTTACGATAACATAGTCAATTGCAGGTTCAAAAAAGGCCGAGGTGGTTTTGGTTACAGGGTTTTTCAACTCATCAAGTGTGTAACCGATGGCCAGTTTCGAGGCAATTTTAGCAATGGGGTATCCGGTTGCTTTTGATGCAAGGGCTGATGAACGTGATACACGCGGGTTTATTTCTACCGAAATAATGGCCTCGTCTTCAGGGTTCACAGCAAACTGTACGTTACAACCGCCTGCAAATGTGCCTATAGAGCGCATCATTTTAAAGGCCATGTTACGCATCTCTTGAAAACAAGTATCGCTCAAAGTCATTGCAGGTGCAATGGTGATACTGTCTCCCGTATGTATGCCCATTGGGTCAAAGTTCTCAATGGTACATATTACTGCAATGTTGTCGTGTTTATCACGCAGCAACTCCAACTCATATTCTTTCCACCCGAAAACTGCTTTTTCAACCAGTACTTCGTGGGTAGGAGAGGCTTGCAAACCGCGACTAAGGGCGGCATCAAATTCTTCTTTTTTCCAAACAAAACCACCGCCTGTACCACCCAATGTATATGAGGGACGGATAACCAGCGGGAAGCCTATTTCTTGGGCTATCTCTTTACCTTCAAGGAAAGAGTTAGCTACTTTAGAAGGGGCGATACCGATACCCAAGTCCACCATTAACTGACGGAATTGTTCGCGGTTTTCGGTTTTTTCAATCGCTGCAATGTCTACACCTATGATGCGAACATTGTATTTTTCCCAAAGACCGATTTCATCAGCTTCTTTACACAAGTTAAGTGCTGTTTGCCCACCCATAGTAGGCAGTACACAATCTATCTGGCGTTCTTTTAAGATTTGCTCTATCGACTGAACGGTAAGGGGCAACAAATACACATTGTCGGCCGTTACGGGGTCAGTCATAATAGTTGCAGGGTTTGAGTTGATAAGGGTAACTTCAATCCCTTCTTCTTTTAACGAACGTGCAGCCTGGCTGCCTGAGTAATCGAATTCGCATGCCTGACCAATGATAATGGGGCCGCTTCCGATAATAAGTACTGATTTAATTGAGGAGTCTTTGGGCATAGTGGAGTAGTAGGTGTGTTACCTAAAAAATTGGGCGAAGATAAATAAGAAAGTTTATAGTGCTGAAATTTTTTAAGATTACACTCCGTGTTGTTCAATTGCCTTATCGTTTATGCTACGCACATTGTTGGCTTTTGTTACAATACGTTGCACTACTTCGTCAAGTTTTTTGGCTGTAATTTCCATCATCTGCAAAATCTTAATGTTGTCGGCTCCGGCAGGGTCTTGTTTGTTAAATAATGCTACCAGCCCCATCAACGTGCTTAACGGTCCGCGCACCTCGTGCGATTGCATCCAGGCAATTTCAAGCAGTTGTTTATTTTGTTCGGCAATAAACAGTTCGTTTTTCTTACGTTGGGTTATTTCTTTGGCAAAACAACCCGCGCCTATAATCTCATTGTTCTCGTTGTATATGGGGTTAAAATTCACCTCGTAGTACACAGGACCGGTTTCGGGTAATTCATACATGTCATCTATTAGAAACGACTCACCTTTAAACGCTCTTTCGTAATAGCTTTTCCAAGCAAAAGGCCGGTTATCAGGCAAATGTTCAAACACAGCCTTTTCGCCTACATCGGCGTTTTTGCCCAGTAAATTTGTGATAAAATCTTTGTACGCATCGTTTACCGCCATAAGCTCAAAGGAGGTATTCACCGACCATATTATATCCTCGGTATTATTTATCAGCGCATTGAGGTTGTTTTTTGTGCGTGAAATTTCTTCACGCATCAGGTGGGTATGGGTAACATCGGCAAAATATATGGCAAGCCCGTTGGGGTTAGGATAGGCGGTACATAAATACCAGTTTTTTGCACCCGGGTATTGGCTTTCAAAGCTCACACTTATATTTTCTTCGGCCGCTTTGGTAAGGTTTGTTTGAAAGGGAGTGTTTAACAATACGGGATACATTTCCCAAATTGTTTTACCCATTAAATCATCTTTTTTAAGCTGGGTAATTTGCTGGAAAACCTTGTTTGCATAAGTAAACCGCCATTGCTTATCTACTGTTACAAAACCATCTGTAATACCGTCAAGTATTTTTGTAACACTTTGGGCGTATTCGGTAAATTTTTGTTCCGATTCCCTTAGCTGGGTGATATCAGTAGCTACCCCATGTATTTCTTTGGGTTTTCCGTCACTGTCATACTTTACCACCGATTTATCGTACATTACCTTGGTTTCCCCTTGTCGGTTAACAATCCTGTATTCACTTTCAGAGTTACCCGCTTCAAGAAGCTGTTTAAACTCTTCCTGTACATTTACATTGTCATCGGGGTGAATAAGACTGAACCATAAACTCGGGTCGTCATAAAACTCCTGAGGGGTATAGCCATACACACGTTCGCTTGAACTACTGATAAATGTTACTTTGAAATCATCAGCACTACAGGCCCAAACAATATCATTTACGTTTAATAGAATTTCATCAAGTCGGTCTTTAAACGCTATTAACTCGTTATTTAGTTGTTTAATTTTTTGTTCGGCCAGTATTTTTTCATGTACATCAACGGCCAGCACCATGCGGCTTTTTCGCTTACCAAACGAAGCTGTTGCCGAGTAAATGTTAGCATAAAACACCTCGCCCGATTTGCGTTTGTGCTTAAACGTACCGCTGTTAGATATTTCATCATTGTGAAAGGCTATTTGCTGCTCCAGCACGGGAATTTCTTCCACAGGTCTAATATCCCTTAGCGTTAGCGATAAAAACTCGTTGTGGGTATAGCCGTAACATTTTAGTGCCGCTTTGTTTACCGCCAAAAAAGCAAGGGTTTCTACATCATATACCCACATAGGGTTTGGGTTGTCTTCAAAAAGGCCGCGGTATTGTTTTTCTAACGAGGCTAATTTGCTGATAGTGCTGCGTGTATACAAATACAACCCCAGCCCGGTTAGTAGCACATAGGCCAGCCCTTTAGCTATATTGATGTAGAAAATTGAAGTTTGGCTAAGATGTTTGGTTTCTACAAATACCTCAACTATTGAGTCCCCGGCAATAATCCAAATAAAGCCCACAACAAGGTAGGCAATGGTGATTTTAGTCGCGGTATAGGTATTCATAGCACATCAGGGATTAGCACAGCACCGGTATAAACAAATCTAATAAAAAACAGTAATAAAAAAGGTATTAGAAATTTTAAAAATCAAGCATTTACGAAGACTAATCACCAGCCCGTAACCAATAAGTTTTTGGCAGCTTTTTCACCACATTTTTGGTATTTATGGTAAGCTGCTGCAGCTTTTAGCCGCACATTGGTATTGGTTTCATTATTCAGCCATGCGCCAACTGCATCGTGCAGTGTGTATGCTTCAGGAGCCATCAACCCCGTAGTCCACACCAACGGGTAAGCCCCCGCCTCTTTAATAAATCCTTTAAAATAATCCCTACTGATGCAAGCCAACATAATGGCTTTTCTTTCCTTGTTATCGGTATTTTCAAAATCAAGCCCTATGCTAAAGTCCATAAGCCCGTTGTGGCCAATGTATGCTGTAAGTAGGGCATTACCTTTTATCCCTATTATTTTACCGTCAATTTGTACCGTATCTTTTTCAATACCTGCCGTACCGCGTAAAAAATCAACGGTACATTGTTTTATGTAGGCACCATCGTAGGCATCGGCTATTAAATAAACGTTAGCGTGTTTTTTGCTTTTAAAAACGCAGCGCTCAAGCACATAGCCACTATCCTTTGTTGTACGTATAAGTTTCCAATCGGCACTGTTTTTAAAATAGGTTTTTACACCGTACCCGCAGCCCCAATACAAGTTATTAAAAGGGTCTTGCCCGTTTCCTATTTTTTTAGGTACCGGTACTATGCCTTGGTATTTATTATCACACAATGCCACATATACATGAATGGTTTTTATAATGGTATCGTATGCTGTAACTTGGTTTACAGTTTGCTTTTCAAGTATACTGTCGGCTTGGTTCGGTTGTGAATAGCAACCTTGCACTATCAGGCTGTATACAGCGACAATTAACGTTTTGTAGGCTTTCATCATTAACATTTAACGGGGTTAATTGTCTTAAAGTGTAAAATCAGGTTTCAATCCACTGTTTAAAACCGTTTGAAGTTTCTTGGCTGATGGTAATCTCATCCGCACAATGGACTATTTTTAACAGCAGTTTGCCTTTATACGAGGGTCTGAATTTTTGTATTGCGATAATATTGATGAGGTATTGGCGGTTCACCCGGTAAAACTCATTTCGGGGCAGCATACTTTCCAATTCGGTAAGGGTATAATCCACCATAAAACGTTCGCCCTGTGTGTTTATAGCAAACACAATTTTATCGAGGGTATAAAAATAAGCAGTTTGTTGTGCAGTAAGGTACGTATAATCGCTGCCCTTTTTCACCAAAATGCGTGTTTTTGCGGCAGGTCTTTCCTCAAGCAGAGCTAAATCTTCAGTGACAGGGGGCGTGTTGATAATCAGGTATTTGTTAAGAGTAATTTGTAACTGTTCGTTGGTTTGTTTGTTAGCCTCCCAGTTTTTTGCCAAAAACACCATTTCGTACACGTGGGTAATGAATATCACGCAGATAACACAGATGAGGGTAACATTGGTAATAATATTCCAGTTGATAGCGTCTGTAGCCAAATAAGTGTACCACAGCCAGCACAGGCCAATAGTAAGGGGCACGGTATATAACAAGTTGGCCATAAACAGCGAGATGATTTTTTGGAACGGATTATTGAGCCAAGAATACATTCTGCGTAGTTTGAATAACAGGAAACGGTTGCCTTGCCAGATACAAAATGCAATGAAAATGAAGTAAAGTTGCCCCAGCACAATTTCAGGGAAGCTATACAGCTCTAACCGTATTAAACCGCTGATATTGGGTATTACCAGCCCGAAAAAGGGTATCCCTATCAAACGGATGGTGGTGTCATTCAATTCCCCATCAACGGAGGGTTTGGGTAACAGGGTTTCCGTTTTCAGTTCTTCAATATCCGTTTTCGGGGTATTTTTTTTCATTTTCGGATAAGCGCGGCTAAGTTTTGCAATTACAAATTACACTTTTTTATGCAGAACATTGAGATTAACCACCTTGCTGCTATCGTAGCGGCTTTATCAGCATTTATTATCGGCGGACTTTGGTACTCGCCTGTGTTGTTTGGCAATATTTGGATGCGGGAGGCAGGTTTAACTGCCGATGAGTTGAAGAAAGGGAACATGGCCAAAATTTTTGGGCTGTCATTCATTTTATCATTGATAATGAGTTACAATCTTGCCGCTTTTCTTTCAGGCCCTGCTGATTTAGGTTGGGGTATTGCTGCCGGAGCATTGGCCGGTATTGGCTGGGTAGGGTTATCGTTTGGTGTTAACTACCTGTTCGAGCGCAAATCGTTCACGTTGTTCCTGATTAATGCAGGTTACAATGCCGTTACTTTTATGGTGATGGGCGCTATTATCGGTGTTTGGAAATAGTGCTTTGTATATGGGGCGGTCTCAAAAGCGGCAGGTTTTATACCTGTCGTACCAGCGGACATAAAGCCCGCCGTTATTTCAAAGAGCCGTTCCGAATGGTTTAAAACCATTCGGAACGTTACTCCCAAAAGGCCTGAATTTTTACATTCAGACTAATTTAGCAGGTTATTAGTAAATCATCCTTGTTTCCTCACAATCAACCCTGCCATGGGTTGTGCGGTGGGCATCACTACAATATCGTTTACGTTCACGTGCGGCGGGCGACTGGCTATGTACCAAACAGCGTCAGCAATATCATCGGCCACAAGGTTCTCAAAACCTTCATACACTTTTTTGGCGCGCTCCACATCCCCCTCAAACCGTACAATCGAAAATTCAGTTTCCACCGCTCCGGGGCACACCATTGATACCTTTACCGGGTATTTAGCCAAATCCAACCGCATACTGCGTGTTAAGGCATCCACAGCGTGTTTGCTTGCACAATACACATTGCCCATGCTATACACCTCTTTACCTGCAATAGAGCTGATATTGATAATATGCCCCGTATTGCGGGCTATCATTTGTGGTAATACAGCCTTGCTCACATACAGCAGTCCCTTTATGTTCGTGTCAATCATAGTTTCCCAGTGGTCAATGTTTCCGTCCTCAAAGGGGGCAAGCCCCATGGCAAGTCCTGCATTATTCACCAGCAAGTCAATATTCTTCCATTCATCGGGCAAATTGCCAATGGCTTCATTCACTGCCGCGCGGTCGCGAACATCAAAATTAAGGGTATGTATTTGTGCATTGTGTTTGGCAACCAATTGGGCGGCAACATTTTCTAAACGGTCTTTACGACGGCCTGTAAGTATAAGACGGTAACCGTTTTGTGCCAGTATGTTTGCGCAGGCTTCGCCTATGCCTGCTGTCGCGCCCGTAATTAATGCAGTTTTCATAAATAAGTAATAAACAATGGGGTGTAAAAAATTAAAAACCTTTTATTTGAATTGCGAAAATAAAGTGAAGAATTTTGTCGGACGAATAAGAATATACTTGACCTATGAACTTTACGGTAAAGAAGAACGAAAATTACTCCCTGATTAAACTTGAAGAAGCTGCGCTAAGTGCCGCCAATGTTGATGCGTTGAAGACTGAGTGTGCTAAATTGGTGAAAACTACCCCCTTTTTAATTTTTAACGGAAAGGCACTTGCAACAATTGATAAAGACCAAAAAAGTTTGTTATCGTCAATTGATGCACTGGCTAACAAAGCAGGAGGAAGCATTATCCTTACCGAATTGAGCGACGAGAATGCCGAACTGATGGAAAAAGCAGGAATTAACAGCCTACCTTCTGATGACGAAGCGGTTGATTTTATTTTTATTGAGCAGATGGAAAACCAATTTGCCGATGAAGATGACGAAGACGAGGATGATTTTTAATCAAGCGAACCCCGTATAAACAAGAACGGCTGCCCAAGGGCAGCCGTTCTTGTTTTATTACAGCCACAAAAGATGCGAGTGGGTGTAATGAATGCAGATGTTTGTAATTACAGCGGGTTGAAACCCACTGCTCTTATGATTACTGTCCGAAATGGAACTTGAGTCCCTTTTCGGACAGTAATTTTAACTGAATAGGATTTTAACCCTATTCAAATAACAATATTGTTTGTAAAGACAGCTTTAGTAAGCCACGTAAATTGAATATTACTTCTGCAATGCTACGTGCATCACATCGCGGATAGAATTGTAGGTGTCTAATTGGCCTAAATTCAAATCAGAAATACTAAACCATTGTACTTGGGTAATATTTTCTTCTTGTTGCGGGGTAAACTCTTCGGGATGGTCGATATGCATAAAAAACCAATGGGTGGTTTTTAGTACCCTGCCGCCGTCAAGTTGGTAGGTATGGTAAGATTTGGTGATAAAATCGCCCAGCTTAATGCTTTTTACGCCACATTCTTCTTTCACTTCACGCACTGCGGCACTTTCCAGCTTTTCCTCGTCGTCTTTTTTGCCTTTGGGCAAATCCCACTTTCCTTGGCGCATTATCAGCAGCACATCGCCCTTATCATTCAGCACAACACCGCCTGCTGCCTGTATTTCTTTGTAGTATTTTTTAAAGCGTTTAAAAGTGTCTTTTTCATCCACGGTAGGGACAAAAATGCCAAAATTGGCAAGCTGGCGATCGCTGTTTTCAAGCATTTCAACCGCCCTCATCAACGACTTATCATCGTCGTCCATCAGCCGCAGGTTTTTAAGCCTGAAGAGGTCTTCGCTATCATCGGAAATCACCAAAGGGTGTTCGTTAATAAATATCTTTATCATCAGGCTGAACGGAAAAGCACAAAACTAAATAAGCATCTTTTATGTAGTAATGCGACAGTTAGTTTGCAAATATTTTTGGTTTGGTATAGGTTTGCACCCATGGCTGCCAGCAAAACAGGTGCGAAAATAGCACAATACCTTTTAGAAATCAACGCCATCCAACTACGCCCAAACAAACCTTTTACTTGGGCATCAGGATGGAAGTCTCCCATCTACTGCGACAATCGCTTGTCGTTATCGCATCCCGATGTGCGAACGTATATCAAGAAAAAACTTGCAAAAAAAATACAAGAGACCTACCCCGATGTAGAGGCTATTGTGGGTGTTGCCACTGCCGGTATTGCTCCGGGAGCTTTAGTAGCCGATGTGCTCGACCTTCCTTTTGCATACATACGCCCCGAGCCTAAAAAGCACGGTCGCCAGAATATGATTGAAGGCGATTTGAAAACAGGCCAAAAAGTAGTAGTGGTTGAAGACCTTGTAAGCACAGGCGGAAGCAGCTTGAAAGCTGTTGAAGCATTGCGCGATGCAGGTGTGAAAGTACTTGGACTGGGCTGTATTTTCAGCTACGGATTTGAGTTGGCCGAGCAAAATTTTAAAAATGCTAAGTGCAAATTCTTTTCACTGGCCGATTATCAGGTGTTGATTAAAACAGCCAAGCAAGAAGGTTATGTTGAGCCTTCTGACCTTGACAGCTTGCGCAAATGGCGCGAGGCTCCCGATAAATGGGGCGTGTAATACAAACATTATAAACTTTATATGTAATAAGTATAGGATTGAAACCCTATTCTGTTAAAACTACAATGGGCAAAGGGGCTTACGTCTCTTTGCCCATTGTAATTTCAAAACCAGTCGGGATAAAACCATAAACAGCGGCGGGCTTTATGCCCGTCGAAAAAGAATCGCTAAATAAAAAAATTACTTTTTACGGTCGATTACATAATCAACCAATTGTTGCAGACTGGTGCGGGCTTCGTTATCAGGAAACTTCGATAAAATTTCAAGGGCTTCCGCTTTGTATCGGTTCATCACCGTAGTAGCATATTCAATACCGCCGCTTTTGTGCACATAATCCACTACCTCCTTCACCTTACGGGTATTAGTGTTTTCGTTTTTTATAATATACACCAGTTTACGCTTCACATCATTGGGCGCATTGTTTAGTGCATATATAAGGGGCAGTGTAAGTTTTTTCTCTTTTATATCAATGCCGGTAGGCTTACCTATATCATCGGCACCGTAGTCAAACAAGTCGTCTTTTATCTGGAAGGCAATACCTATTTTCTCGCCAAAATCGCGCATTTGCTCAATTTTTTCCGCATCATCAATCACACTCGCAGCACCAATGGCACAACACGAGGCAATTAGCGAAGCCGTTTTTTTGGTGATAATGTCAAAATAAATATCCTCTACCAAATTCAGTTTGCGGGCTTTTTCAATTTGCAGCAGCTCTCCCTCACTCATCTTTTGCACAGCATCGCTTACAATTTCCAACAAATGAAAATCTTTATTGGTAACAGCCAGCAATAGCCCGCGGCTAAGCAAATAATCACCTACTAAAACAGCTATCTTATTTTTCCAAAGGGCGTTGATGGAGAAAAAGCCCCTGCGTTGATACGAGTCGTCAACCACATCGTCGTGCACAAGCGTGGCCGTGTGCAATAGCTCTACAAGGGCAGCCCCTCTGTGGGTAGCCTCGCTAATCCCACCGTTCAGCTTAGCCGTAAACAGTACAAACATTGGGCGCATTTGCTTACCCTTACGTTTCACTATATACGTCATAATGGTATCTAATAAAGATACCTTGCTTTTCATGCTCTGTCTGAATTTTGTTTCAAACACAGCAAGTTCTTGCTCAATGGGGGCCTTAATTTGGTCGAGGGTCGGTCTCACAAATATGCTGTGCAAGATAGGGGATATTTTCTATTTACTAACGCATCACTACAACCACGCATCAAAATTAAAAGCCGGATTGTCTTTTACACTGCTAAGCAAGCACAGGATGCACCGTTTTGCGTTTCTGTGCTAAATAGCGTAGGTTTGCTGCTTTTAAACCCATCTTGTATAGTATTATGACTACTGCTACCGTTCACAAAGCAAAAAGCATTGATAATAAGTTACCCCTTGTAATTATTGGTACTAAAAAAACCAAATGGGAAGATTTCGGCCTAGACAAAGGCGAAATAGCATTTGTTAAAGAAAAACTAAAAGGCGACGATAAAACCATAACGGTAAACAACCTTGGTCAACTTACATTTATTGTATTAGAGCCGGGTATGGATACCGATGCTAAGAACTTAGAAAAATACCGCCAGGCAGGTGCAAAAATTTGCACAGCACTAAATGCCAACAAAAAAGAAGCCGTTACTATTTCGGGCGATGTAAAAAACAAAGCCGTGTATTTAGCAATGGCCGAGGGATTGGCACTTGCCAACTACCAGTTTTTGAAATACCGCAAAGAGGCCGAAAAAGAAAAAAACAGCCTTGCTACTATTAATATAGTTGCTGAGGGTGTAAAGGCCGACGATGCTGCCAACCTTAACACCGTTGTTGAGGCTACTTGCATTGCTCGTACTTTGGTAAACGAGCCCCAATCATACCTTGATGCCGTGCAAATGGCAAAAGAGTTTGAAAAACTGGGAAAAGATGCCGGTATAAAAGTAGAAGTACTTACCAAAGCCAAAATAGAATCACTAAAATTTGGTGGTTTGTTAGCTGTAAATATGGGTAGCCAAACTCCGCCCACATTTACTATTATGGAGTACAAACCTGCCAAGGCAGTCAACAAAAACCCGATAATATTAGTAGGTAAAGGTGTTGTGTACGATACAGGCGGTTTAAGCTTGAAACCCACACCTAACAGCATGGACTACATGAAGAGCGATATGGGTGGTGCCGCAGTAGCAGCCTGCTCAATATATGCAGCCGCAAAAATGAAGTTGCCTGTACATATCATATCGTTAATACCTGCTACCGATAACCGCCCCGGCGAAAACGCATACACTCCCGGCGATGTAATAACCATGCACAGTGGTTTGAACGTTGAGGTATTGAATACCGATGCCGAAGGCCGCATGATATTGGCTGATGCACTTTCGTACGCTAAAAAATTCAAGCCAGAATTGGTGATGGATTTTGCTACGCTTACCGGTGCAGCAGCAGCAGCCATTGGCCCACAAGGTATTGTGTGTATGGGTACTGCTCCTGAGGTAACCAAAAAAGCCCTTAAAAACAGCGGTGATAACGTGTACGAGCGTTTGGTAGAGTTTCCGTTTTGGGATGAATACAAAGACCTTATTAAATCAGACATTGCCGAGATTAAAAACATCGGCGGTCCTATAGCCGGTGCCATCACCGCCGGAAAATTCCTTGAGTATTTTACCGATTACCCTTGGATGCACTTTGACATTGCCGGTGGTGCATTTTTGCACAGCGGCGACGGATACCGAGTGAAAAACGGTACCGGTATTGGTGTGCGTTTGGTGCTTGATTATTTAAGCAACTACGGCAGCAAAAAATAAACCGTAGTTTTAATCGTTTTTTAAACTACCCTTATACATTATGAGCCAACCCCAACTACCCAAAATAGGCATCACGCTGGGCGATTATAACGGCATAGGTGTTGAAATTATATTAAAAGCCCTTGCCGATACTCGCTTGCTGCAATATTGCACGCCCATAGTTTTTGGTTCGGTTAAGGTAATATCGTTCTATCGCAAAACCCTTGAGATGAACGAGATAAACTTTAACTACATAAAATCGGCCGACCAAGTAAATGCCAAGCGCCTTAACTTGGTTACCTGCTGGGAAGAAGAAACCGAGATAAAACCCGGTATTCCTACAGAAACAGCAGGCGGGTATGCCTTTAAATCATTAGATGCTGCTGTTAAAGCCGCAAAAGATGGTTTGTTGGATGCTATTGTAACTGCCCCCATTGATAAAAATACCATTCAAAACCCCGATTTCCGTTTCCCCGGTCATACTGAATATCTGGCCGAGCAGTTTGGTGCTGAACAGCACATGATGCTATTGGTAGGAGAGGAGCTAAGGGTAGGATTGGTTACGGGGCATGTACCTGTTAAAAACGTTTCGGCCAACTTATCAGTAGCCAAGATTGTAGAAAAACTGCACACCTTGCGCACCTGTTTGCAAAACGATTTTTCGATACCCAAACCGCGTATAGCCGTATTGGCACTTAATCCGCATGCAGGCGACGGAGGTTTGATAGGCGACGAAGAAACCACCATTATAGCACCGGCCATTGAGCAGGCTAAAAACGAAGGCATTTTAGCTTTTGGCCCTTATGCTGCCGATGGTTTTTTTGCAGCCCGCCAGCACCGCAAATACGATGCGGTACTTGCCATGTACCACGACCAAGGACTTATCCCGTTTAAGTACATGGAAAAAGAATACGGAGTGAATTTTACAGCAGGATTACCCATTATTCGTACATCGCCCGACCATGGAACGGCGTACGATATTGCGGGTAAAAACCGCGCTGATGAAGGCTCTATGAGAGCTGCCATATACCTTGCGTTGGATTTATTACGTACACGCCGCCACGAGAATGAAATCAGCCAAAATCCGTTAAAATTTATGCCGCTTAAAAAGGAGCGGTTCCGCATGGAGTTTTAATAGGGCGATTGAGTTATAAAAAGCGGTATGTTTGCGGCACTTACGCGGTGTCTAATTTTCAGCCCAGCCAACAAATAATTGTTAGCATTTTTTATTCTCATTCATTTACCGTATTTTTGCCGACTATTTTTGTGAAGCACTGATATGGCTGCCGGAGAAAAATATACGATAGACCTGCTGAAAATAAAGCACATAGCTGATGACTACAGGTTTGAAGTAAGTAATCGTTTTTTTGAGAGTTTTGAGGGGAGTACGATTAAAGAAGGCAACATTACTGTTAGCGTTTCGATTGAAAAAACTGCCAATACTTTCGACACACACATTACTGCCGAAGGAACTGTAAAGGTAGAGTGCGACCGATGCCTTAACCTGATTGATTTTCCGGTGAAGGGTGAACTTGAATTGGTGGTGAAGTTGATAGAGGGGCACAAAGAAGACGAAGACGAAATAGTGTATGTACCAATGGGTGAAGGCGTGTTTAACGCTACCCAGCATATATATGACTGTATTTACTTGGCACTGCCGATACGCAAAACTTGCGAGGAAGCAGGAGTACCCGAAGGGTGCGACAGCAAGGTGATAGAAAAACTTAACCGTGTGGAGTATGGCAACGACGATGACGGAGCCGAAGACCCGCGGTGGGACAAATTGAAAGATTTACTTTAGTTTAAAGACGATAAAACAATAGAACAATGGCACATCCTAAGCGCAAAATTTCGAAAACCCGCAGGGACAAAAGAAGGACACACCATAAATTGGATAGCAGGCCTATTTTTGTAGATCCTACCACCGGCGAAGCATCTTTGTACCACCGTGTAAACGTTGAAACCGGTATGTACAAGGGCGTTAAGGTGATGAAGGGTAAAAACGACGAATAAGGCCCGAAAGCAACATGCGGATTGGGATAGATATTATGGGTGGCGACTATGCCCCCCTTGAGGCCATTAAAGGCTGCATAAAAGCTGCTGCCGAACTACCCGGCACAGAATTGGTGTTAATTGGCGATAAAGACGCTGCTGCTCCTGTTTTTGAACAATTGGGCAGCAACATCAGCCAGTTTAATTTTGTACATGCCCCTGAAACCATCGGCATGTCAGAATCACCGGTTAAGGCAATCACCCAAAAGAAAGAGTCTAGCATAGCAATTGGTTTTGGTTTGTTAAAAGCCGGACAGATTGATGCTTTTGCCAGTGCAGGAAACACCGGTGCAATGATGGTGGGTGCTATGTATAGCGTTAAAACCATCGAAGGCATTATGCGCCCTGCAATTGGTACAATACTGCCTAAATACACAGGCGGTTTGGGGTATATGCTTGATGTGGGTGCCAATGCTGATTGCAAGCCCGATGTGCTTTTTCAATTTGGCCTGTTAGGCTCATTATACGCACAACACGTTTATAAAATCGAGAACCCCCGTGTAGCCTTGCTAAACCTTGGCGAAGAAAAAGAAAAGGGGAGCATTGTTACCCAAGCAGCTTACCAGTTAATGGAAGGTACCAACCTTTACAACTTTGTAGGTAATGCTGAAGGTCGCGATTTGTTTTTAGATACATCAGATGTGATTGTGTGTGACGGTTTCACCGGAAACGCAGTGCTTAAAGCTTGCGAATCTATGTGCTACCTGCTTACTAAACGCGGCGTACAAGACGAGTTCTTGGGTCGTTTTGATTATGAAAATTATGGCGGCACCGCCATTTTGGGTGTAAATGCACCCGTTATTATAGGTCATGGTATATCACGCGAAAAAGCATTTTTCAACATGATAAAACTTGGCCGCGATGTTGCCGAAACTAAACTGACAGATAAAATCAGGACATCGTTTTCAATGTCTGTGTAATACATTAACATGGAAAAAATTACCGCAGCTATTACTGCCGTGGGCGGGTATGTTCCCCCCGATGTGCTTTCCAATTTCGATCTTGAAAAATTGGTTGAAACATCTGATGAATGGATACGCACCCGAACCGGCATAAGCGAGCGTCATATTCTTAAAGAACCGGGAAAAGCAACCAGCGACATGGCCGTTGGTGCCATCCATAACTTGCTTGATAAGCGCGGGATTACTCCCGAAGAAATCGACATGGTGGTATGCTGTACAATTACCGGTGATTTAATTTTCCCTGCAACTGCAAACATACTTTGTGATAAAATAGGGGCTAAAAATGCATGGGGCTTTGACCTTAGCGCTGCTTGCTCAGGATTTTTGTACGGTATGGAAGTAGGTAGCAAAATGGTTGAGAGCGGTAAATACAAAAAGGTATTGGTGGTAGCAGGCGACAAGATGTCGTCTATTATTGATTATACCGACCGCAACACCTGCATTATATTTGGCGATGGTATGGGCGCAGTATTACTTGAACCCAGCTACGACGGATACGGTGTATTGGATTCAATCCTTAAATCTGACGGTTCAGGTCGCCAATTCCTGCACCAAAAAGCAGGCGGCTCGCTAAAACCACCCAGCCACGAAACCATTGATGCCCGCGAGCATTATGTGTATCAGGATGGTAAAGTGGTGTTTAAGTTTGCCGTTACCAACATGGCCGATGTTACCCATCAGGTAATTACCCGCAACAACCTGCAACCCGAAGAAATTGCTTGGTTAGTGCCCCATCAGGCCAACCTGCGCATTATAGATGCCACAGCCGAACGTATTAATCTTCCCCGCGAAAAGGTGATGACTAATATCCAACGCTATGGCAACACCACCAACGGTACCTTACCGTTGCTTTTGTGGGATTATGAAAAACAACTTAAAAAAGGAGACAATCTTATCCTAAGCACCTTTGGCGGTGGTTTCACTTGGGGTTCGATGTATGTTAAATGGGCATACAACGGCTGATTTTCTTTACTTGTTTTAATCCCAAATCTTTTTCATTTTTGATAGTCTAAATTACCCACCCATAGAATAATTGTTTATATGGAATTAAAAGAAATACAAGCCCTTATCAAATTTGTTTCTGAATCAGGAGTTGATGAGGTTGAATTGGAGAAAAAAGATTTTAAACTTTCTATAAAAAAGGCTGCTCCTACTATTTTGCAGGCACCTGCTGCACAGCCTCAAATTATTCATGCTGCTTTGCCGGCTGCACCCGTTGCTGCTCCTGCTGCTCCAAGAGCTGAAGAGCCCGCTGCACCTGCTGCTCCTGCAAAATCAGGCAATACCATCACCATCAAATCACCAATGATAGGTACATTTTACCGTTCAGCATCTCCTGATAAACCTGCGTTTGTAAACGTAGGTGATGAGATTGCTCCTGGTAAAGTAGTGTGTATTGTTGAGGCAATGAAATTGTTCAACGAGATTGAATCAGAAATCTCAGGCCGTATCGTAAGGGTATTGGTGGATAACGCCCAACCTGTAGAGTACGACCAACCTCTATTTGAAGTAGAGCCCGCGTAATTGATTTCAAATTTCGAATTTGAAATTTCAGATTAATTAATCCCAAATTCTGAAATGTTTAAAAAGATATTAATAGCTAACCGTGGCGAAATAGCCTTGCGTATTATACGCACCTGTAAAGAAATGGGCATAAAAACCGTTGCGGTATATTCAACTGCCGATAGGGATAGCCTGCACGTGCGCTTTGCCGACGAAGCTGTTTGTATAGGCCCTGCACCCAGCCCGCAAAGTTACCTTAGCATGCCCAATATTATTGCTGCTGCTGAGATAACCAACGCTGATGCAATACACCCCGGCTACGGTTTCCTTTCTGAAAACGCAAAATTCTCAAGCATTTGCCGCGACCACGGTATTAAATTCATTGGGGCATCGCCTGAAATGATTAACTCGATGGGCGATAAATCGAATGCTAAAGATACCATGAAAAAAGCGGGCGTACCTACCATACCCGGTAGCGACGGTTTGCTTAAAGATGCTAAAGAGGGCATGAAACTGGCCAAAGAAATAGGCTACCCCGTAATTATTAAAGCTACTGCCGGTGGTGGTGGACGCGGGATGCGTATTATTTGGGAAGACAAAACCTTTGAAGCTGCATGGGATAGTGCCCGCCAAGAAGCAAAAGCTGCTTTTGGAAACGACGGTATTTATCTTGAAAAATACATTGAAGAACCCCGCCACATTGAAATACAGTTGGCAGGAGACCAATACGGCAAAGTATGTCACCTTAGCGAGCGTGATTGCTCAGTGCAACGCCGCCACCAAAAACTGATTGAAGAATCACCCTCTCCATTTGTTACCCCTGAACTAAGGGAAAAAATGGGTGCTGCGGCTATTGCAGCGGGAGAATCTATCAGCTATGAAGGTGTGGGTACTGTTGAGTTTTTGGTTGACAAATACCGTAACTTCTACTTTATGGAGATGAACACCCGTATTCAGGTGGAACACCCCGTAACAGAAGAGGTAATTAACTACGACTTGGTGAAAGAGCAAATTTTGATTGCTGCCGGTGTACCCATCAGCGGTAAAAACTACTTGCCTCAAAAACACGCCATGGAGTGTCGTATCAATGCGGAAGACCCATACAACAACTTCCGCCCAAGCCCCGGTAAAATCATTAACCTGCACAAACCCGGCGGACACGGTGTACGTGTTGACAGCCACATTTACGCAGGCTATGTAATACCTCCTAACTACGATAGTATGATTGCAAAGCTGATTGTATCAGCACAAACCCGCGAAGAGACTATTGTAAAAATGGAACGCGCACTTAGTGAGTTTATCATTGAAGGTATCGAAACCACCATACCTCTTCAGATGCAGATAATGAAAGACCCTAACTTCCGTGCGGGTAACTTTACCACTGCATTTATGAATGACTTTGTAATAGAACGCTAATTAGTTAGCTATAATCTTTAGCCGCAAAGGCGCATAGGCATCACATTGCCTTTGCGCCTTTGTAGTTTTGGGCAAACCAAAAGTTGCTTCGCGTTTAGCCCTATCCAACCTTCAAGCAATAAAATATCGTTTAATGGTAAAACATGAAGACATTATAATGGTAGCCATGTAATGTGTTTCAAAACGTCATGTTAAGCGTGCGCCATTATAAAATTGAGAAATGGACTGAGCGAAAAGTTGCCTAGGTAATTTTTAAATGCTGTCAAATGTTATTTAGCAAAACAGGATAAAAATTACCAAGCAACAGCAAAAATTTTATAATGGACGTAAGCCTGTGCAGAAGACAACGCCTAACATGACGAAGGGTTTTGTTTCCTTTTGCCCCTCAAAAGGAAAATAAACGTTTATAGTGTTAACTTTAAAGCAATAAAATGTAAGCGTTTTTAACGGTTCACGTATGCCATTTTGCCCGTAAAACAATAACAGGGCACCATCCTTGTAGTAATTAATTAAGTACCTTTGTAAATCAATTCAGCCATGTTTTTAGAGAATTTAAAATTTTTCAAAACAGCCCGTAACAAGCAGTTTAACTACCAGCCCCGTTACTACGACGAGCAAAAGGAAGATTTACAACGCCGTGTGGATGCCATTCGCAACGAAGTGAAAGGCGAGTCCGAATATTCCCGCGATGCCATTCGTCAACGTATCGACTTTAGGGCGCAGGCAAAACATGCCCGCCGTCCTGATTTGCTTACCAACGTGCGTGTGCTGTTTATTGGCGGCATACTGCTGCTGGTTTTTTATTTTTTATACAAGTACTTGTAATACCCGTTGATGAGCGACATAATCAGTGTTTTGCCTGATGCGATAGCCAACCAGATTGCCGCCGGTGAAGTGGTGCAAAGGCCCGCATCGGTAGTGAAGGAGTTGATGGAGAATTCAGTTGATGCAGGAGCCACTGATATTAAGCTGATAATAAAAGAAGGGGGTAGCACACTGATACAAGTGATAGACAACGGAAAGGGCATGAGTCCTACCGATGCCCGCTTGTGTTGGGAACGCCACGCTACCTCAAAAATCCGTAAAGCCGAAGATTTATTTCAAATTACCTCCTTTGGGTTTCGTGGCGAGGCAATGGCCTCCATTGCAGCTGTTGCCCATGTTGAGATGCGCACCCGTCGCACCGATGACGAATTAGCTACCTACATATTGATGGAAGCATCGGAGGTGAAAAAGCAAGAAAGTGTTGCTGCACCCGTTGGTACCAATATCAGCGTTCGCAATTTGTTTTTTAACATCCCTGCAAGGCGCAATTTCTTAAAATCAATCCCGGTAGAAACCCGTCATATATTAGAAGAGTTTATCCGTGTATCCATGCCCAATCCGGCCATTGGCTTCACACTGATAAACAACGATAACGAGGTTTACAACCTGAAACCCGGTACACAAGCGCAACGCATAGCAGGATTGTTGGGGATTAAAGACCCTGCCCAACTGCTATACGATGAAGAAGATACCGATTTGATGAAAACCCGCGTGTTTTTAGGGCAGCCCCAGTGGGCGAAGAAAACCCGCGGCGACCAGTTCTTTTTTGTGAACGGACGCTTTATTAAAAGTGCTTATCTGAACCACGCCGTTACCTCGGCATACGACGAGTTGATAGCCAAAGATACCCATCCCTCGTATGTGGTGTTTATGGATGTGCCCCCGTCAAAAATTGATATCAACGTACACCCTACCAAAACGGAGATAAAGTTTGAGGACGAGAAGTACCTCTATCAGATACTTAAATCGGTTTGCCGCAAGGCATTGGGTCAACATTTGTTATTGCCTGATGATACCTCATCAGCGGCTGAAAACGATGCATTTAACCGTTTAATAAGCCAAACGGTGTTTTCTGATAAGCAGCCGCAAGAACCGCAAATAAAGGTAGATAGAAGTTTCAATCCCTTTGGAGGACAAACAGTCCGTCAAAAACAAAACTTAGGCAAATGGCAAGAAATCTTCGCGCCGCTTGCCAAAGAAGAATCGGTAATACCGCCGCCCGATTTGTTTAAACAAGAGCAACTGCGCACAGTACCTGAAGACCGACCTCAAGAGTTTGTACAGGGTATATTTCAGTATTCAGGGGCATATTTAGTTTTTACTACTGAAAAGGGTCTTTTTATTGCCGACCAACAAGCTGCCCATGAACGTGTGCTGTACGAAGAGTATGCCCGTGCGATGGACGGAAACGGTTTCCCCTCGCAGCAATTATTGTTTCCCCGTGTGGTTGAGTTTTTACCGATGGATTATGCCTTGTTGGATGAAGTAATTGAACAAGTGCGGTTATTAGGGTTTGATATAAACCCGTTCGGTAATAATACATTTATCGTAAACGGAACTCCCGCCGATGTTAAGAAAGGTGAACCCAAAGAATTATTAGAAGGCGTTTTACAAAAGTATAAAGAGAATTTACAAGGCTTGAAACTTGGCCCCCGTGAAGCATTGATGCGCGCTATGGCAAGACAATCAGCCATTACAAGAGGTACTGTGTTGACGGCGAAAGAGGCAACTGAACTTGCTAACCAGTTGATGAATTGCGAAGTGCCTGCATACACACCTGCCGGAAAACCCGTTTTTATTACCTTTGCAACGCCTGAACTGGCAAAAAGATTTGAGTAATGAGTTACTACAATTACAGACCAAGCCCTTTTAGCAACATCCCTTTAGCAGTAAAAAACCTGCTGATTATAAACGGCTTGTTTTTTTTGGCAACGATGGTGTTTGATGCCAGCTTTAGGGTAAACCTGATTGATGTATTGGGCTTACATTACTGGACATCGTCTGAGTTTAAACCTCATCAAGTAATCACCCATATGTTTATGCACGGTGGGTTTGGGCACTTGTTCTCAAACATGTTTGCCCTGTGGATGTTTGGTGCCACTTTAGAGCACCGATGGGGTTCTAAACGCTTCATTTTCTTTTACCTGTTTACCGCTTTAGGTGCGGCAATATTGCACCAAACCGTTACCGGAATTGAGATTTTCAGAGCTCAAGGAGCCATTGATTTTTTTACAGCAAACCCTACCGTAGATAACTTTGTAGCAGCAATAAAAGCCGCAGGTTTCACCCCTGATACAACATATATCGGTGAAATGCGGTCTATATTTACGAGTGGTGTTATAGAAAATAAAGCCGAAGTAGCTGAGTTTACCCAATCACTGAATGCACTGTTGGTTAAGAAATCAAATATTCCTACAGTGGGAGCTTCAGGAGCTGTGTTTGGCGTACTTATTGCATTTGCGCTTTACCAACCCAATACTGAACTGTTTATGTTCTTTATTCCGTTTCCTATAAAAGCCAAGTATTTTGTGGGCTTTTATGCGGCAATGGAGTTATATTTGGGTATCCAAAATAATCCCGGAGATAGCGTGGCGCACTTTGCACACCTCGGCGGTGCTTTGTTTGGATATATTTTAGTTAAATACTGGAATAAAAGTAACAGAAACTCGTTTTATTAAAAAACGGATGAAAGCGATAGACGACTTTAAGCGTTTCTATGCCGAGGGCAACAACATGGCACGTAAATTAGTAATAATTAACGTGTTGGTGTTTTTGTTTGCTGCGCTTACTTCTGTTGCTCTTTGGGCATTATCAGGAGGGAACTTTGATGCAATGTTCCTTCAGTTTACTGCCTTTTTTGCTGTTCCTGCCGATGCCTCATTATTTGTGCTTCGTCCGTGGACAATCATCACCCACAACTTTTTTCATATCGGCCTTATACACTTGTTAGTAAACATGGTGTTTTTATATTGGCTGGGCAATATTTACCGCGAGTATGCGGGCAATACCAAAGCCCTTGCTACCTATTTGTGGGGCGGTATTATTGGAGCGGTATTTTTTGTAGTTGCAAACAACACCCTGCCCATGCTTGCCAACCACCAAGGGCAACAGTTATTGGGCGCATCGCCCGGTGTAATGGCCATTGTGGTTGCATTGGGTACATTTTTACCCTACTACGAGGTATCATTTTTTAACTTCTACATTTCACTTCGCTGGGTGGCCTTGGGAGTGGTTACATTACTATTACTAAACCTACCCCACGGAAACGTAGGCGGACAAATTGCCCATTTGGGGGGCATTATATTCGGTTATTTTTATGGACGTCATCTGCGCCGCAGTTCAACCTTCGGCAGCGGTATTGAGAACATCGGCGATTTTATCAGCGGATTATTTAAACGCAAACCCAAGCTAACGGTGGTTAAAAAAGAAACCACTGTATATAGTTCGACAACCATCACAGATTTTGATGATGAGTACGAACCCAACCAAGAGGTGATTGATGCTATACTAGACAAAATCAGCCAATCGGGGTATGAAAGCCTCACCCGTAAAGAGCGAGATTTGCTATACAAGGCCAGCAAGCAGGATTAATGTTTATAGTTAACAAAATTGTTTTTGTACTAAATATTATCGCAGCTGCCCTTTTACTAGGCAGCTACCTTTCGCCTGTAATCAGCCCCCAAACATTTTGGCCCGTATCTTTCTTAGGACTTGCCTATATCCCCTTGCTTATTGCAAACATGGTATTTGTAGTGTATTGGTTAGTACAAGCTAAACTGCACGTATTTATATCCGTGGGTGCTATTGTATTTGGGTTCTCCTTTATTGGCCGTTATTACCAAATTTCAGGGAGTACTAAGCCTGCCGATGAAAAAACCATTAAAGTGGTGAGTTTTAATATCCAAAACTTTGATGAACGGAAGAAGCAAGCCAATCCTTACCCTGAGTATTTTACGGCGATTGGAGAAGAAAAGCCCGATATAGTGTGTATGCAAGAGTTTAACCGTTGGGTGGGTATTAATGAAAAAAACACTTCGCTTGAAGAACTTAAACTGGCAATGGGGAAGGGCTTTAATTACATAGAGCGGGATAAAGTAACCAACAGCCTAATTATTGCTTCAAAGCACAAAATCATACGCCACAAAGGGTTTACTTTCGGTAAGAAACGTACCACCAACGGAGCCATGTGGGCTGATATTCTAATCGGCAAAGACACCATACGGGTATTCAATGTTCATTTTCAGTCGTTTTTGTTAAACAAGGTAAAACTCGATTCATTAGATACTAAAGACAAGGCCCTGGAAGGTTCAAAAAGTATTGTGCGCAGGCTGCGAAACGGTTTTGTGAACAGAGTGCCCCAAGTGGATTCGGTACTGATGGAAATTGAAAACTCGCCGTATAAAATTATTCTGTGCGGTGATTTTAACGATACCCCGTTGAGTTACACCTATGGCAAAATGACAAAAAACCTGCGCGATGCCTTTATAGAGTGCGGAAGCGGGTTGGGAGCCACCTATTCAGGTCCGTATCCTTCATTCAGGATTGATTACATACTGCACAACCCCTCGTTTAAGTCCTACAACTACAAGCGCGGACTTAGCTATGGCTCTGACCATAAAATGATTCAGGTAGAGCTGGCATTAAAATAACCCTTCAAACCTTTGGCACACTTTTTAGGTGAATGTGGTAACTTTGTACCGCAATAATTAACGTTTAAACAACAAAAATATGGCTTCATATCCCGAAATGCTTGTAGCGCCCATGCGCAAAGAGCTAACCGATAACGGTTTTACCGAACTTTTAACCCCCGAAGAAGTAGTAGGCGCAATAGAAAACAGCCAAGGCACATCGCTGGTGCTTGTAAACTCGGTATGCGGTTGTGCAGCCGGAACAGCAAGACCCGGTGCCATTAGGTCGCTAAGTGGTGATAAAAAACCTGCCAACCTGTACACGGTATTTGCCGGTATGGAAACCGATGCAGTAGCTAAGGCTCGTGAATACTTTATGCCTTACCCGCCTTCATCACCTGCAATGGCTATTTTTAAAGATGGTAAATTGGTTCATTTTATCGAAAGGCATCATATTGAAGGCCGCAGTGCTGATATGATTGCCACCCATCTTACTGAAGCTTACAAAGAGTTTTGCTGAGAAACGATTTAAAATAACTGCAAAGGGGGCCTCGAGCCCCTTTTTTTATGTCGTTCGGAATGGTTTTAAACCATTCCGAATGCAACCTGCAACAACGACGGGTTTTATACCCATCGACACAACAGGTTGAAACCTGTTGCTTTTACAATTACCGCATTGGGAAGGACTTAAGTCCTTCCCAATGCGGTAATCTCAACAGGATAGGGTTTCAACCCTATCAAAAAAAAGCAACAATACATATTCAAATGACATTTCCGTGACTATTTGTCTTTTGCGGATGCGTTTAGTAAGTAATTCATCATTTAAAGAATTACTACTATGGCAGCACGACATGAAATTACCGCAAGGGTGCGTAACCTTCGCCCCGTATTCTACCAAATTGGTTTGCTAATCGGATTATTAATTACGTTAGGTGCTTTTAGATGGACAGTAGAAGGGGAGACGGTGTACGTAAAAGAAGAGGGATTTGTAGATACCACAGCGTATGACCTTGGCGAGATTAGAATTATTGAATACCAAAACGAGGAGATTGTAACTAAGACTGAGAAACTGGAGCAGCCTAATCCCGACCCGAACCAACTTAAAATTGTTGACAACGACAAGGTGATTAAAAGCATTGACGAAACACAAAAGGTAATAACCAACGATTGGACAGAGGTATTTAACAGGAAACCTCCTGTAATTGATGATGGCCCCGAAGTGTTTCCTGATGAACAACCTATTTGGATACCCAGTAAATACCCTGAGTTTGTTGGGGGTGATGAAGCCCGTCAAAAGTTTTTTAGTAAATATTATGTTGTCCCTGCCATTGTGTTAGAAACAGCCACCAAAAGTACAATTACACTTACGCTTAAATGTGTGATTGAAAAAGATGGTACTGTAACCAATATTGAGGTTGTAAAAGACGGTGGTTATCCCGAAGCTGCCGAAGCATTTGTAAAAGTAGCCGCCAAAATGCCCCGCTGGAATCCCGGTTACCAAGGTGCCCACCCTGTGCGTGTATATGTTAGCATTCCATTAAAAATTAAGATTAAATAAGCCCTTTTTAAACCAAATATCATCAAAAGCAGCAGGTAATACTTGCTGCTTTTTTTGTTGGGTGTTAATAGCGACGGGTTTTACACCCGTCGGCCTAATCATTCAATCCGATACCTTCGACGGGCATAAAGCCCGTCTCTTTTAAAAGGGTTCGTTCCGAATGGTTTAAAACCATTCGGAACGTTACATCCCAAAGCCCGAATTTTATATTCGGGCAACCCTTTTACCTTAATAGCAAAATCTTAAAAATACTAGATGCTCAATAGTGACGGGTTTCATACCCGTCTACCCAATTGGGCAACCCTTTACTCACAACAGAGACGGGTTTTATACCCGTCGACCATGTAATAATTCCCTAAACCATGATTTTAGACATATTAAGTTACTTAGAAATATTCTAAATTGCGGCCTTTATACCGCATGGTACTTGCTGACTTGAAACCCGGACAAACCGCTGCCATTGAAGCCTTTGAAAACAGCCCTTTGGTGCTCAAATTTCTTGAAATTGGCCTTGTGCCCGGTGCCGAGGTGCAATTATATGCTACCGCCCCCTTGGGCGACCCCATTGCTGTTGAAGTAATGGGCAGCAAAATAAGCCTGCGCAAAAACGAAGCTAAAACAATAAAAATACGGTTAGTGTGAGCGGCAGCCCCATTAAAATAGGCTTGGCAGGAAACCCCAATAGTGGTAAAACATCTGTTTTTAACCAGTTGACGGGGCTTAGCCAGAAAGTGGGAAACTTTACAGGGGTTACCGTTGAAAAAGTATCCGGACACGTAAGCAAGCACGACAAAGAGTGGTTGGTTACTGATTTTCCCGGTATTTATAGTCTTTATCCCAAATCAGAAGATGAACGGGTGAGTGTGAATGCCTTTACAGAAGAGCAACACTCAGAAAAACCTGATGCCTTGTTGTTTATTGCCGATTACGGACAACTGCAACGCAGCTTGATGCTGTTTAGCCAACTGGCCGATTTGCAACTCCCTATTGTACTTGCGATTAACAAGGCCGATTTGGGTGAAGCTGCCGCCGCTCAGGCGGTAGCCAAAGAAGCTGAGAAAATATTCGGGGTTAAAACACTTCTTATCAGTGCCCACACAGGGCAAGGCATCGGTGATATATTTCCCGCTTTGCTCGAAGCCCAACCGTCGTACAAAAAATTCTGGAAGGTGCCTGCACATGCCCACATGGGGATATTGCAGCAAAACCCCGGCAAATCGATAGAGAATATGTACACCGCTTTTGTGAATACAGTAAACAAAGGGCAGTTGCCCAATGCTCTGCATTTGCAAGAAACTGAACTGGAAGAGCGTACACATACTATTGCTAAATTGGCGGGCAGCATCACCTCAAAAATAAAAACCGTTAAAAACCGCGAAACCTCGCGCAAGATTGATGCGGTATTAACCCACAAAATAACAGGGCCTTTTATTTTCCTGCTGGCTTTGTATATTATTTTCCAGTGCATTTATACCCTTGCCCAATACCCGATGGATGCTATAGAGGCCGGCTTTGCATGGCTTAGCAACGCAAGCAGCAACCTGTTTAAGGGCAGTTTATGGGGCAGCTTATTGGCACAAGGCATCCTACCCGGCATAGCAGGGGTGGTTGTGTTTTTGCCGCAAATTTTGTTTCTGTTCTTTTTCCTCTCAGTGATGGAAGAGAGCGGTTATATGGCTCGTGTTGCCTTTCTTTCCGATAAGCTCATGAACAAAGTAGGGTTAAACGGAAAATCAGTTGTGCCCTTGCTTAGTGGTGCGGCCTGCGCCATTCCTGCCATGATGGCTGCCCGAAATATCGAGAACAAAAAAGACCGTTTGATAACCCTTTTAGTAACTCCCCTGATGAGTTGCTCGGCGCGGTTGCCCGTATATTTACTGCTGATTGCCTTTATCGTACCCGAAGGAAACGGCGGGTTTTTGCTGGATTACAGAGGCTTGGCATTGATGGCAATGTACGTATTGGGCATTGTGTTTGCCATTTTGGTGGCATGGGTGTTTAAGTTGGTGTTGAAGGATGGTACACCTTCGTATTTTGTGATGGAAATGCCCGATTACCAATGGCCGCAGTTTAAAAACACGGCCAAAGTAATGGTTGCTAAGGCATCTTCGTTTGTGCGCCAAGCAGGTGTAATAATTCTGATAGTATCAGTATCGTTGTGGGTGCTGGCTTCATTTGCCCCCGGCGACAGGTTAGCCAAAATAGACCAGAAGTACGGCCAAACGGAATACACCCAAGGCTTATCTGAAAAAGAGATTGAGAATGCTGTGGCGGCTGAAAAACTGGCAGCTTCTTACGCAGGAGAGATAGGCAGGTTTATTGAGCCTGTGATACGCCCGTTGGGGTACGATTGGAAAATAGGGATTGCTTTGGTAAGCTCTTTTGCCGCCCGCGAGGTGTTTGTGGGCACAATGGCTACCTTGTATAGTTTGGGTAGTGATGAGAGCGATTTGGACGTGATACGGACAAAAATGGCGCAAGAAATTAACCCCAAAACAGGTAAGCCTGTGTTTAGCGTGGCCGTTGCGTTTTCGTTATTAATGTTTTATGCATTTGCCTTGCAATGTTCAAGTACGGTGGCGGTAATGTACAAAGAAACAGGGGGGCTAAAATGGCCCGCAATTCAGTTTATTTATTTGGCAGTTTTAGCATATTTGGCCGGATTTTTGACGTATAATCTACTGTCTTAACATCTTGATTTTAATACCCAAATCAACGATATTTGCGAACTTTTTTGGCAGTAGTGTCAGATTATTGTATTTTCCCTTCACGAAACAAAACAAAAGTCATTTATAAATGAGACAGCTCAAAATCAGTAAGCAGTTTACCAACCGCGAAAACAAATCGCTGGACAAGTATCTGAACGAGATTAGCAAAGTGCCGATGATTGATGCGCAGGAGGAGGTAGAACTTGCCCGCCGTATCAGAGAAGGAGACCAAGTGGCGTTGGAAAAACTGGTGAATGCCAACCTTAGGTTTGTGGTTTCAGTTTCTAAACAATACCAAAACCAAGGGCTTACTTTGGGCGACCTTATTAACGAGGGTAACCTTGGCCTTATAAAAGCAGCTAAACGCTTTGATGAAACCCGTGGTTTTAAATTTATTTCGTATGCAGTATGGTGGATTCGTCAGTCAATCCTTCAGGCATTGGCCGATCAAAGCCGTATTGTACGTTTGCCGCTTAACAAAGTGGGTTCAATAGGCCGTATAGGTAACATTGCTGCCGAGTTGGAACAAAAACTTGAGCGCGAACCTACTGCCGAAGAAATTGCCAATGCGTTGGAAATACCAACTGCTGAGGTTGAAAATGCGTTGCGTACCAGCGGCCGTCACCTTTCTATCGACGCTCCGTTGGCAGAAGGTGAAGACAATACCTTGTTAGGTGTGTTGGATAACAACGATGAGCCTCATCCTGATTTGCATTTGATTAACGAATCGTTGCAAAAAGAGATTAACCGTGTAATAAGCACCCTTTCTGAAAAAGAACGTGATGTGTTGAAATACTACTACGGTTTGGATGGCGGTCCAGCACATACTCTTGAAGATATCAGCGAAAAAGTGGGGCTTACCCGCGAACGCGTACGTCAGATTAAAGAAAAAGCACTACGCCGTCTTCGTAAATCTTCAAAAAGCAAAATCTTGAAATCATACTTAGGATAGTTCTTTTAGAATATCCCATACCAAAACAGGCTCGTACCCTTTAGCAATAAGGTACGAGCCTGTTTTGCTTTTACGGGCATATATATTTTGCTCCTTTTTCATCTCTTCCCAGCGTTTGTATAGTAAATGTTTCAGTTGTTCATAATACACTACATCGTCAATTTCTTTCATTGCTTGTTTGATGCAATAAGCTGAAATATCCCTTGCCTTCAATTCATGAACTATTTTCACCCGCCCCCATTTTTTTACGCGAAATTTTCCGCCTGCAAAAGCTTGGGCAAAACGTTCTTCGTTCAGGTAATTTTCTTCCATAAGCCGCACTATTAGGTCGTCTACGTCTTCACTTACCAATCCCATTTCGTATAATTTATCCCTTACTTCACGGTGGCAACGCTCTTGGTATGCACAATATTTCTGTATCTTTACCCATGCCTGCGATGGTGTTGCCCGCTGTTTTTTTTGCATAGCCTTGTAGAAAATTCTTGTAGTATTGGTATTTTGGAATAAAATTTGAAAAAAGGAATTATAAAAACATACAAATCAATGAAAAAGTTATTACTCACACTCACAATTGCTTTGGCAGGTATTTTTACTGCAAACGCCCAAGTTGGTACTGATAGCCAGCCTACCGACGGCCCACAAATGAAATTCCGTGAAATTATGCACGATTACGGTAACATTCCTCAAAATGTACCTGCAACTCACGAATTCCTTTTTACTAACACCGGAAAAGCCCCGTTGATTATTAACAGCGCAAACGCTTCATGCGGTTGCACCGTTCCTGAGTACACCAAAGAACCTATTATGCCCGGCAAAACCGGTGTTATAAAAGTAGTTTACAACGCTGCTTCAATGGGTAACTTTACTAAATCAGTAACTGTTAACTCAAACGCAGGTGTGCAAACACTTACTATTAAAGGTAATGTGGTTGAGAAAACCTCACAACCTACACCAGCGGTAGTAAACCCTAACAAATAATCTTATTAATAAACCACTTAATACAACCCTTGTTTGGTAACAAACAAGGGTTTTTTATTTGTATTGAGCAAACGTTTAGAAGTTGGGCTGCAATACATCGGTTTTATAAAACTCAGTAATGATGTTTATTACCTCGTCGGCCTTGTCGGCGGTTTTAAACAAAAACATATCATCAGCGCTGATATTCCCTTCCCGCTCAAGCATTACCTTCTGTATCCAATCAATCATTCCCTGCCAGTACTCTGTACCCATTAACACTATCGGAAACTTATCAATCTTTTGGGTTTGTATCAGGGTAAGTGCTTCAAACAGCTCATCCAATGTGCCGTAGCCGCCCGGAAATACCACAAAAGCCTGCGCATATTTCACCAGCATCACCTTGCGTACAAAAAAGTAATCAAAGTGTATCAGCTTGTCACGGTCTATAAAGTCGTTGGGTTTTGTTTCAAAAGGCAAATCAATATTCACCCCAACCGATTTACCACCTACATTTTTGGCACCTTTGTTCCCTGCCTCCATAATACCCGGGCCGCCGCCCGTCATTACACCATAGCCCGCCGCACACAGCTTTTCAGCCACTTCAATGGCAAGGGGATAGTATTTGTTATCGGGTTTGGTACGTGAAGAACCAAAAATAGACACGCAAGGCCCTATTACCGATAGTTTTTCAAACCCTTGAACAAACTCGGCCATGATTTTAAAAATCTGCCACGAGTCGGTAATCTTCATTACCGGCCAGCTTTTTTCCGTTTCGTTATTGTATTTGTCTTTCATGCGCTTTATCGGCAATTAATTGTAAACCTATAAAAGTGAGCAATCCGTTAAGTAATAATAACTCAAAACCAAATTGGTAGCCGTTTAGCCAGTTTGGGGCATTGGTGGCAATAAAGTAGGTGAGCAGGGGAGCCAATACGCATATTATGGGCACATAAGCATCGTGCAGGCTGCGTTTGGTAAGCAAGCCAAAGCCAAATAAGCCCAGTAAAGGCCCGTAGGTATATCCTGCCACTAAAAACACGGTATCAATAATGGCTTGTTTGTTTAGTGCTTTAAATATCAAAATCACCCCGAGTAACAACAGGGCAAACACCACGTGTATATTATGGCGTTGCTTGTTTTTCTGTACTTCGGTAAGTGTTTCGTTTTTATCTAACCGCAAAAAGTCGATATAAAAAGAAGTAGTAAGAGTAGTGAGCACACTATCGGCGCTTGAGAAGGTTGAAGCTGTTAAACCGATAATAAAGGCGATGGCAGCCGCAAACCCTAAATGGTTGAGGGCAAGTTGAGGGAACAACTCATCAGTTTTGGCAGGTATCTGAAACCCGATGTGTGCAGAGTAAATGTATAGCAACGCACCCAACGAAAGAAAGAATACGTTTACCAAAACCATCACAAAACTAAAACTCACCACATTTTTCTGGGCATCGCGCAGGTTGGGGCAGCTAAGGTTCTTTTGCATCATGTTTTGGTCTAAACCCGTCATAGTGATGCTGATAAACATACCGCCCAGTAAATCTTTCAACCAAAACGATTTCCCCTTCCAGTCAAACACCAAAACATCCGCATACTCGCTGTTATACACGTTTCCAATCATTTCACTCAAACTCCAATCCATGCTGTTGGTAATAGAGATGATGGTAAACATTACTGCGCCTAACAACAGCAGCGATTGAAAAGTATCTGTCCATACAAGGGTTTGTATACCCCCCCGATACGTGTACAGCAGAATAAGAATGATGATGATAGAAACGGATAAACCAAAAGGCACCCCAAATTTATCAAACACAAAGTATTGGATTACCGATGCGGTAAGGTATAGTCGAGCCGCCGCACCCAACAAGCGGGAAAGCATAAAATACAGTGCTCCTGTTTTTTGTGAACTTTTGCCAAACCGTTCCTCAAGATAAGTGTAAATGCTGGTTAAGTTCATGCGGTAATAAACGGGCAGCAATACGTAGGCAATTACAAAATAGCCCAGCCAAAACCCGATAACCAGTTGCAGGTACGAGAAATGCGAGGCCGTGCCCACCTTGCCCGGTACCGAAATGAAGGTAACCCCTGACAATGAATCGCCAATCATGCCCAGTGCCACGGCAAACCAAGGGGAAGCTTTGTTTCCCAAAAAGTAGCCTTGTGCATTGGTTTTGCGGCTGGTGTACCACGCTATAAGCAGCAGCAGCAGAAAATATCCGCCTATGCTGCCAAGGATTAAATAGGGGCTCATATTCAGGGGGTAAAAATAGAAAAATAGGTGTGGGCGGCGTGCATTAATTCTTTGCACAGGTGTGGGTTACAAAAGAGGCGTTTTTTACCACAGATTTTGTGTCATATTAACCTTTTAGTAAAACTTTTAACCAAAATATTGTTTTAATTTTGCAGACTTTTAAAAATCTTCAATTTAAATGACAACTAAAACCACCCACCTTTCTTATAAGGTAAAAGACATTTCGCTGGCCGAGTGGGGCCGTAAAGAAATTCATTTGGCTGAGGCTGAAATGCCCGGCTTGATGGCCATACGCAAAGAGTTTGGCCCTAGCAAACCTCTAAAAGGTGCCCGCATTGCAGGTTGCCTTCACATGACCATCCAAACAGCGGTGCTTATTGAAACTTTGGTTGAATTGGGCGCGCAGGTACAATGGTCGTCTTGCAATATCTTCTCTACACAAGATCATGCTGCTGCTGCTATTGCTGCTGCCGGCATCCCTGTGTATGCTTGGAAGGGTATGACTGAAGAAGAATACGAATGGTGTATTGAACAAACCATTTACTTTGGTGAGAACCAAGAACCTTTGAACATGATTTTGGACGACGGTGGTGACCTTACCAACGTGGTACTTGATAAAAACCCTGACCTTATTGCAGGTATCCGCGGTATAAGCGAAGAAACTACTACAGGTGTATTGCGTTTGAAAGACCGCGAACGCAAAGGTACTTTGCCAATGCCCGCTATTAACGTTAACGATTCTGTTACCAAATCTAAATTTGATAACAAATACGGTTGCCGCGAGAGCTTGGTAGATGCTATCCGCCGTGCTACTGATATTATGATGGCCGGTAAAGTGGCTGTGGTTGCAGGTTACGGTGATGTGGGTAAAGGTTCTGCTGCTTCATTGCGCGGTGCAGGTGCTCGTGTTATTGTTACTGAAATTGACCCTATTTGCGCTTTGCAAGCTGTGATGGACGGTTACGAAGTAAAAACTATGGCTGATGCCATTAAAGAAGCTACCATTGTAGTAACTGCTACAGGTAACTTCCGCATCGTAGGCGAGCAACACTTTAAAAACATGCGCGATAAATCTATCGTGTGTAACATAGGCCACTTTGACAATGAAATTGACATGGCTTGGTTGAATGCTAACTACGGCGATACTAAATACACTGTTAAACCTCAAGTAGATGTTTACAATGTAGATGGTAAAGAAATCATCGTATTGGCTGAAGGCCGTTTGGTAAACTTGGGTTGTGCTACAGGTCACCCATCGTTTGTAATGAGTAACTCATTTAGTAACCAAACCCTTGCTCAGATTGAATTGTGGAGCAACCACGGTAAATACGAAAACAAAGTTTACGTATTGCCCCGTCACCTTGACGAGAAAGTGGCTGCCCTTCACCTTGACCACGTAGGTGCTAAATTGGAGACTCTTACTCCTGAGCAAGCATCATACATTGGTGTAACTGTTGAAGGTCCTTTCAAAACCGACGAATACAGGTATTAATCAATACCTGCTTACAAATAAAAAATGCCACCCCAAAGGGTGGCATTTTTGTTTATATCGGTTGAGGATTAAATACCTGAGAAAAATCAGTCCTAATTAAATCTCTCTTCGCGTAAGCTTTTTAATATTCGCCATCAGCTCTTTATACAACACCGGCTTGTACATTACATGGTTTAGGTTGCTGCGCAGCGGGTGGTTGTTTACCTCGCTGGTATCAGCAGCGGTAATGGCAAGTATAGGGGTAGTGCGGTTGGCTGTGGTACCGTGTTTTATTTTTTCGGCAGTTTCATACCCTGATATTTTAGGCAGGTGCAAATCCATCAAAATAATATCATATTCCTTTTGCTCAACAAACTCAAGGGCTTTGTAGCCATTGTCTGCCACATCATACTCGGTTTTCCAACCTGCCAATATGCGGGTAAACAGTAAAATGTTGGTGGTGTTATCTTCAACTACCAATACTTTTAGCCCCTCAAGACCTGCATCTTGTGGTGTTTTAGGTACACCTTGTTCTGCAATCAGCGGAGCGCGGTAAACAGGCATGGTTAGCTCAAAGTAAAAACGAGAGCCTTCGCCAAGCTTACTACTAATTTGTAATTGTGAGTTCATCAGTGCCAGCAATCGGTTGATGATGGTAAGTCCCAAACCGGTACCACCATACTTGCGTGTGGTATAACTTTCGGCCTGTGCAAAAGGTTGCAAAATGTTTTTAAGCTGGTCTTCAGGAATACCAATACCCGTATCAACCACTTCAAAAAGCAGTTTAGCGGTATCATTATGGCGTTGCACTAATGTGCACCGCACAGATACCTTGCCTCCTTTGGTAAACTTTATTGCATTGTTAATAAGGTTAGATATAATCTGGGCCAAGCGGTATGGGTCGCCTTGCAATTTTTCAGGCACATCTTCACCCACAAAAACATCCACCTCGGTTTCGCGCAGCAAAGCACTCCCTTTATACAGCAGCAATTGGTCGCGTAGTATTTTATTTACGTCCACCCCAATTTCTTCCAAATCTACTTTACCTGTTTCCAAACGGCTAAGGTCAAGCACGTTATTTAGCAGCAACATCAAGTTGTCAGACGATTGTTTCAGCGCGCTGATAAACTCGTCTTGCCCTTCGGCCATCGGCATGGTTTGCAGCAAGTCCACCAAGCCGGTAATACCGTTTAGCGGGGTGCGTATTTCGTGGCTCATAAACGACAGAAAACGCGAGCGGGCAGCCAATGCAGTTTCCACTTCTTTTTTCTGACGGTTTATTTCGATATTCTTTTCCTCCAGTAATCGGTTTTTCTCCTCCAACTGTTGCTGGTAGGTAATCAATAGGCGATTGGTTTTTTGTTTTTGACGTAACGAATACCACACAATGCCCAGCACGGCAAGCAGTAACATACTTACTGTACCGTAAATAATCACCATCATGCGGCTTACTTTTCCCTTCTGCACAGATGTTTCAAGGTCGTTAGCAGCTTTTTCAAGCACAAACTCCTTTTCAAGCTCACTTATCTCAGCATTCTTCTTATCGTAACTAATGGCATATTTTACTTCCTCAGCCTGCTTATAGTAATCAAGAGCCTCTTTGTATTTTCCCGTTGCAACGCTCAATTGGTGCAGCAGCTCAAGGCAGCTCTTTTTTATTTCAGGTAAATCCAATTCTACCGATACCTCAAAAGCTTCCTGCAAGTACTTTTCAGCAGTGCTGTATTCTTTTGTTTCAAGATATAAATGGCCAAGATTTTTAAGTGTATTAGCAGTTGCGCGCCTATTGCCCAGCTCCTCTTTCAGCTCTTTGGATTTGTTCAGATTTACAAGAGCCTTGTCATACTCGCGCAAGCCCAAATAAGCCTCGCCAACGTTATTGTATGAGTAAGAGATGTATGACTTATTGCCTGATTTTAAATCCCCCTCAAGCACCACCTTAAAACACTGCAACGCCGAGTCGTAGTTTTTAAGCTCAACATAGTTGCTGCCCATGTTGTTTAAGGTGTTTAACCTGCTGTCTTCGTGGTGATATTGAACCGAAATATCCAAGGCCTTGCGGTAGTTGTTTGCCGCCTCACGGTAGTTGGATTGGTTTTGATGAATTAAGCCGATGTTATTATAAGCATTCGCTTGCCCACGGGTGTCTTTTAATTCCTCAAACAGCTTTAAGCTTTTTAAATAGTTGGCAATAGCTTTATCGTAGTAGGCTTTAAAATCATAGTTAATCCCTAAATCGTTATAACAGCGGGCTATGCCCGGCTTGTCGCCGGTTTCGGTAAAAATTGCGAGTGATTTTTCAGCCAACAGAATGGCCGAATCGTAGTTGCCGAGTTGTTGCTGAACGGAGCTTTTTAAAAACCATGCTTCCGCCACCCCGTTAGTATAACTCAGGTTTTCCGAAAGAGTATGTATAACCCCTGCCAGACTATCACTGGCCATAGGATCATTATATTGCAGTTCAAAAGCAATTTCTTTTAGCGAGTCTAATTGTGCTTTTCCTTTTTCAACCTTTTCGCTAGTTATACTTTCCTTTTTGCCGCATCCATACCCAATTAGCAAGACACATACTATGGCTAAAACTACTTTCACCGCGGGTGATAAATACCACAAAATACGGTGTTTGAGATTAATTATTGCTGTTTTCTTTTACAAGCGGGGCAATTAGCTGTTTATTTGCAGGCAAAGTTTATTTGAGTAACAAAGTGGCAAAATTAAGTGTTAACATAAACAAGTTTGCAACCTTGCGCAATGCCCGCGGGGGTAACAACCCAGATGTGGTTAAGGCAGCAATTGATTGTGAAATGTTTGGTGCGGATGGGATAACGGTGCATCCCCGACCTGATGAAAGGCACATACGGTATGCGGATGTGTATGCGCTGAAAGATGTGGTGAAAACGGAGTTTAACATTGAAGGGAATCCCCGCACACAGAGTTTTGTTGATTTGGTGCTGAAAACTAAACCCACACAGGTTACCTTAGTACCTGATGCTGAAAATGCACTTACCAGCAATCAAGGGTGGGATACTATACAACACAAACAGTATTTGAAGGATATAATAGCCTTGTTTAAAGAACACGGCATCCGTACTTCTATTTTTATCGACCCTGTGCCTGCTTTGATTGAAGGTGCAAAAGAAACGGGTACCGACCGGATTGAGTTATATACAGAGGCGTACGCCCACGGTTATTTAACCGATAAAGAAAAGGCAATAGCCCCTTATCGCGAAGCGGCCAAAATTGCCAATTCGTTGGGCTTGGGTATTAATGCAGGCCACGATTTGGACTTGAACAACCTGAACTACTTTTACAAGAATATTGAAGGATTGCTGGAGGTTTCAATAGGTCACGCACTAATATGTGATGCCTTGTATTTGGGGCTAAACAACACCGTACAAATGTATAAACGGTGCTTGCAGCAATAAGTGCCGATTAATCTTTTGAGCTGATAAAGTTATAGTCTTTTATAATGCGCGAGATAAAAGACAGCGTGTCTTTTTCAACCGCTTTTATACCCAACTTAGCCTCAACCGTTGAACGTGCTTTTTCAATCAACGTAATGGTGCTTACGGTATAGGTTTTCTTTATAGCTTCCACTACTTCTTTAAGTGTTTCAATATCAATAGGCGATAACTCACCTGCCTGCGGATAGTGAGGCACGTAATTATCGTCAGTATCTTCAAACAAGGTTTGTTCTAGTGTAACACGGGGTTTAAGTTTAGCAACCGTAGTACCGGCAGCCATATCACCTAAACGCTGGCTTTTTTCGCCAAACAAAAAAGAAATCATTGCTATAGAGCCTTGCGAAATCAGCACTTCAACTAAACCCAACAACCAACGTAACGAATAATCACCAATGGTTGGCTCCGTACCGTCTAATCGGATAACGCGGGTTTTCATTACCATTTTTCCAATACTGCGCCCGTTGTTAAAAAGTTCAAACAAGGGATGATACAATATTACAAGGGCATACATGGTAATTTGTATTGGAATGGTTTGCGGCAGCCCTAAACGAAAACCTAAAACTGCCCCCCAAAGTATCAGTATATCTATTACACCGGCTAAAATACGGTCACCCAAACTGGCAAGCTCAAAATTAAGACGGACGTTTTGTGTGGTATTAATTATCAGGTTTTCAGACATACTTTTACGCTAACAGAATGTTTATTAAATATCGTATTCGTCAAAAATAGCAAAACAGCAATCAATATCTCAGTTCAAATATATATTTTGCAGGGGTAAGCAGGGTATTTACATCTATGCGCGAGGCAGCCTTTACAAAACAAAATCATCAGAAATGGAAAGCGTTTGAAGACCAAATGGCGCAAACGGCTAATACACACCCTGATAAGCTTGCGGAGCTGTTTGTAGAAATTACCGACGATTTATCGTACGCGCAAACCTATTACCCGCAATCTAAAACCACGCAGTACCTAAATGGCTTGGCGGTGAAAGCCCACCAAACCATTTACCGCAATAAAAAAGAAAAACAAGGCCGCTTACTCAACTTTTGGACATACGAAGTTCCCCTGGCTATACAGCAGGCGCGCACACCCATGCGTGTGTCGCTGATTGTATTTGTGCTGGCAATATTAGCGGGTATAGTATCTACCTACTTTGATAAAGATTTTCCGAGGTTCTTTTTGGGCAATGCCTATGTGAACACAACGCTTGATAACATTGCTTCGGGCAATCCAATGGGTATATACGGTGATAGTGGGGGTACAGATATGTTTTTTCGCATCACGTTCAACAATATCATGGTTTCGTTTAGGGTGATAGCCTTGGGCATATTAGCATCGGTGTTTACCTGCATAGAACTGTTGCGCAACGGTGTGATGGTAGGGGTGTTTTTTACTTTTTTGTTTAACGAAGGAGTACTGGGCACGGCCATGATGACAGTGTGGATACACGGGGTAATTGAAATATCAAGCATTGTAATAGCAGGCGGGGCAGGCATCTTGTTGGGGAACAGTATTCTGTTTCCCGGTACATATACCCGTATGCAATCGTTAAAAAACAATGCCCGAACCGTTGCTAAAATTGCTGTAGGCTTAGTTCCCTTGTTTATTGTGGCAGGCTTTTTAGAAAGCTTTGTAACCCGTCACTATAAAGAACCCATAGTGGGCATTTTATCCATTGGTATCACATTGCCTTTTATAGTGTGGTACTATATTATACTTCCCAAAAAACTTCATAAGAAATTATATGCACAACAAGGTTGAGTTATATAAACAACGAGATTTCAGTCAGGTATTTGCCGATAGCGTAGCCTTTATAAAACGCAATTTTAAGGGCTTACTGCGTAGCTTGGTAGTTATTGTTGCTCCGTTGTATGTTATTTCTTCGATAATGATGTCGATGTTTTCAATGAAGATAATTGATACTGCTTCTCAAGCGGATACTTATTATGGCAGAAGCAGACAAAATGCAGCGTTTGATGCAATTTTCGGCGGAAATTTTTTCTTAACCATGCTATTGGCTTTTGTTACCATCGTATTGGCTATTAGCGTAGTGTTTGGGTACATTAAGTTGTATGGCGAAAACAAGGAAAACATAACCCCTGCCGATGTATGGCAAGAAATACGCAGTAGGGCTGTTCGATTGTTTTTCTTTTTATTGGGCTATTCTGTTGCACTGTTCATAGGGTTTTTTATCATTTCATTCATACTAACCTTTTTATTAGTTGGATTATCCGTCATTCCTGTCCTTGGGCCAATAATAATGGTTTGTGTATTTCTGGTATTTATGTTGGCATCGGTTACGTTTATCACCATTCTATTACCGGTAGTATATTATGAAAACGATAGTTTTTTCGATTCAATAGGCCGCGTAGTTCAATTATTACGCGGCAGTTTTTGGCAAACTATGGCAGTTACATTTGTTTCGGCCATTGTAGTACAAGTATTGGTGATGATTGTATATCAAGCTTTACTTCAATCTTTCGAAGTATTAAAAACAAGTACTGAACAAGTAGATGTCAGTACTGTAAAAACCATACTAATTATCTACCTTACTGTAACTCCCGTTGTGCTGTTCTTCGGGTATTTGTTCCAGTTTAGCACCAGCGGATTTGCTTACTTTGGACTGATTGAAAAGAAGGAGTACATTGGCTTACGCAAAAAAGTAGAAGCCATGAATGAAACCATCGATATAAAACCTGAGGAGCAATACTAAGCCTTGAAACTAAAATCCCTATTACTTTTTATCCTTGTTACACTGTGTGCTCTGGCTTATCAGGCGCAAGCAAACAGCGTGGTTGATACTGCTTTGTTTGATAAAAGCACGGTGACCCCAAGACAACCCGATAGCAAGCAAATAGAGGAATACAAAAACAACAGCGATTTTAATTACGAGAAAAGCTACGAGAGAGGCGAAAGCCCTTTGCAGCGGTTTTTAAACTGGTTGGGCGAAAAGCTTTTTGGTACAAAACTGGCAAAATTTACCATGCAGCAACAAAAAGCTATTCAATGGATTATCATTGGATTAGTGGTGATAGGTATTGTGTATTTCTTTATGAAAAACGAAGTACGTACCCTATGGAGGCGGGGCAATGCCGGAGAAACAGGCCAAAGCTTGCGTACAGATTTCATTGATTTATCAGCCAGCACAAGCAGTTTACAAAGCCAGTTACAAAAGGCCATTGCCGCAAAAAACTATAAAGAAGCCATCCGGATTTATTACACGCTAACGCTTAAGCAACTTTCGTCGGCCGGGTTTATTACCCTCACCATTAACAAAACCAACAGCCAGTATTTATACGAGCTTCCTACAGGTGCAGTAAAGGCACCTTTTAAGCTGCTTACCTTCTATTTTGAATATGTGTTTTACGGTGATTTTGAAGCCACCGAAGCCCTGTTCAAAAAGGCCGGAGAAACCTACTTGGAGCTGACAAAAAGCGATAAAAGACTAAAAGCAAATGAGAACAGGAACAGCTAAATACATAATAGCCGTTGTGCTTTTGTTTGCGCTGTTACTTAGCGTTGAGTTAGGTGCGCCCGAGCCTACCGACTGGACAGAAACTTATGACGCTGATGATAAAATTCCCTACGGCAGTTACATAATTTTTGAGCAACTACAGGAGCTTAACGGGGGCAAAGAGATAAAACGGCAAGAAAAAACCCCGTACTTATACATTGATGAAGCGGAGAAAATAGCGGGCGGAAAATCGAACTTGGTGATAATATCATCAGGCGGCAGTATTGATGAGTACGAATGGGACAAGCTGGTAGAGTATGCCAAGCGGGGCAATACGGTGTTTATCTCATCCGAGTATTTTAATAACTTTAGTCTTGAGGATATTGGCATACAGGCAATGGAGTACCCTAAATACTTTAGCAAAGACACTGTTTTGTACGCCAAATTGGTAAGCCCCACACTGAAGGCCGATAAGTTTGCTTACCCGTTTAGGGAAAGCGTTACTTACTTTGAAGTAGACACCAACCCGGATAAGAACCTTAAAGTATTAGGTGTGCTTAACGACTCGCTGGTGAACTTTGTGCAGTACACCTGCGGCAAGGGTAAAATGCTACTGCACACCAACCCAAAAATGTACAGCAATATGTATGTGCTTGAGGGGAATAACTACAAACACACGTTTAACACCTTATCGTACCTGCCGCAGCAAACCATACTTTGGGATGAGTTTTATAAGGAAAAAAGCATGAATAGCGGGCCTATTAAAACAGATTCACCGCTTACATATGTATTAAGCCAACCTGCCTTTAGGTGGGCATTTTACCTTGCATTATTTGGCGTGGGGTTGTTTTTTGTGTTCCGCACCAAACGCAGGCAAAGGCCCATACCCGTTATTGAACCGCTGGCCAATACTTCGTTGGAGTTTACCCGCACCATTGGCCGTTTATACTTCAATAAAGGCAACCACGCCGATATAGCCGCTAAGAAAGTACAACACCTGATACAATTTATATACAGCCGTTACTACCTGCGTTTTGATTTTGAGAACCCTGAGTTTGCAATACTACTGGCCGAAAAAAGCGGGGTAGCCGAAAAGGACGTACGGTTTATGTACTATTTGATAATCACCGTTCGCAAAACAAGCGGACTTACCCCTGACAGGGTGTTAGAACTAAGTAAAGTAATTGATAACTTTTATAAAAAAGCCAACTGATGGAAGAATTTGAAAACAGAGTGGATATAAGCCACCTTTCGCAGTCGATAGAAAAAATACGGGAAGAAATGGCCAAAGTAATAGTTGGCCAGCACCGCATGATAGACCAAATGATTGTGGCACTGTTGGCCAACGGTCACGTGCTGCTTGAAGGTGTTCCCGGTATCGCCAAAACCCTTACCAGCAAACTATTGGCAAAATCGTTTTCGGTAGGTTTTTCGCGCATACAGTTTACCCCTGATTTGATGCCCAGCGATATTATAGGAACCTCTATATTTAATCAAAAGACCCATGAGTTTGAGTTTAGAAAAGGGCCTATATTCAGCAATATTGTGTTGATTGACGAGATAAACCGTGCTCCTGCCAAAACACAGGCCGCTTTGTTTGAGGTAATGGAAGAACGCCAGATAACTGCCGACGGAAGAACATCGGTGTTAGAAGCTCCGTTTATCGTGTTTGCCACCCAAAACCCCATTGAGCAGGAGGGAACCTACCGCTTGCCCGAAGCACAGCTCGACCGATTTTTGTTTAAAATCGAGATAGAATACCCTTCGTTACAAGAAGAGATTAAAATACTAACCGATTTCAACGGCCAAACTGCTGCAAACCCTGTAGCACTGGTTAATCCCGTTATCAGCCGCGAGGAGTTATTGGCGCACCAAAAAACAGTAAAACAGATTTTTATCGAAGAGAAACTGCTTACCTACATAGCCACTTTGGTGCAGCAATCGCGCAATTTCAACGGCTTGTACTTAGGTGCTTCGCCACGTGCTTCGCTAAACATTATGAATGCGGCAAAAGCTTTTGCAGCCATACGCGGCCGTGATTTCGTTAGCCCCGACGATGTGCAGGAGGCCGCTTACCCCGTGTTGCGCCACCGTATTATCCTTACCCCCGAAAAAGAAATGGAAGGCGCTACCGCCAATGATATTGTAAAACAACTGATTGAAAAAGTAGAAGTACCTAGGTAATCCCCTCCTCCCTGAGCCTGCCGAAGGGGAGCCAGTCGAAGGGAAACCACAAAACATCAAAACAAAACTTGTTACTCATCAAGTACATAAAATCGCTATACCTCACCAACCGTTTTTTCTACGGGTTGGCAATCATTGCCGTTGTGCTGGTGGCAGGGTTTTTCGTGCCCGTGCTGTTTGCAGCGGGTAAAGCCACTTTGTACGTGTATGGCGGAATAGCTGTAGTTGATATTCTGATGCTGTATTCGCGGAAAACGGGCATCAATGCTTCGCGTACTATGGCCGATAAGCTAAGTAACGGCGACCCGAACCCCATTTTGGTAGAGGTAGAAAGCCGTTATCCGTTTCTTATCTATACTGAGGTGATTGACGAAGTTCCTGAGCAGTTTCAGTACCGCAAAAACACATCGTATTTTTCACTCAAAGCCGACGCTAAAAAACAGTTTACCTACGAGTTGCGTCCCCACAAACGCGGCGAATACACCTTTAATAAGCTGAATGTGTTTGCAAGTACCTTGCTGGGGCTGGTGAACCGCCGTTTTACGTTTGATGCGGAGATAACCGTGCCCGTGTACCCATCGTACATACAAATGCACAAATACGAGTTGCTGGCCATTAGTAACCGTTTGGTGATGGCAGGGATTAAAAAGATACGTCGCATAGGGCATAATTTTGAGTTTGAGCAAATACGCGACTATGTGCAGGGCGATGATTTTCGCACGATAAATTGGAAGGCCACCGCTCGCAAAGGCGGGTTTATGGTGAACCAATATCAGGACGAGAAGTCGCAGCAGGTGTACAGCATTATTGATAAAGGACGGGTGATGAAAATGCCTTTTGAAGGCCTTAGCTTGATGGATTACGCCATCAACTCAAGTTTAGTAATCAGTAATATCGCCATTAAAAAGTACGACAAGGCGGGCTTGATTACATTTACCGAGGAGAAGGTGAGCATTTTGCAGGCTGAGCGTAAACCCGACCAAATGGGCAAGATATTAGAAACCTTGTATGCCCAAAAAACCCGCTACCTTGAGGCCAACCACGAACTGCTGTATGCCACCATACGCAGGCAGATAAAGCAGCGCAGTTTGCTTTTGTTCTATACCAACTTTGAGTCGATGACATCACTGCGCAGGTACTTGCCGTTTTTCAGGGGACTTGCCAAAAACCATTTGCTGGTGGTGATTTTCTTTGAAAACACTGAACTGGAAGCACTTACTCAAGATACAGCCCTTACGCTGGAAGACGTGTACATTAAAACCATTGCCGAAAAGATGATGTATGAAAAACGGCAGATAGTCGCAGAGTTGTTAAAGTACGGCATACAAAGCATACTTACCCCGCCGCAAGACCTATCGGTAAATACCATCAACAAATACCTTGAGCTAAAATCACGCGGGTTGATTTAGGGGTTATGCTACAACCGCAGGGTGACTCCTATCGTTATCTAAGTATGAAGTATCTCGCAGTACTGTGTGTATTGATTCTTTTTGTCCCGGTAAAAGGTCAGATGAAATCAGATGCTGAACTTTTTAAGGTGATTGAGACGCGTAAGTACTCTGAAGTATTAGCCTATGTATTTAATACAAAGGAATACGAAAGTACACATCACTATACATTTGAGGTAAAAGACTCAGCATTGTGTTCAGTAATCCGTATTTACTTTAGGGACAGCAGCTACTCCTATGACGCAGAACGAAAAGGGGATAGTGTACTAAAGTTTCAGTTTCGCAAGCTGGCGGGTAAACTTGAAATTATTACCTCCGATTTTTGGGATACTGCTACAACCGGTTTGGCGATGAGGGAATTAGAAGGGGCAACACAAATGGAGCGTATTAAAAGAATGGAGTATGTTTATGGCAGGAATTGTGGATTTACAGGTGAAGCTCCCCATTATCGAATACAGCTAAACGAACTGGTTGAAAGGAAAGACACTATTGCTTTGGAGAATTGGCTAATTGCTTTACAGCCTGAATTACAAGCCTATGCTGTAGAAGGTTTTTATAAACTAAGACTTGGCGGTTATGTTTTAACACAAAAGCAAAGGGGATTAATAAAGTCTGTGAAAGAGAACAAGTATGGGATGGTAACTGTTTGCCACGGATGCGTGTACTCAAGCGATTTTCTTCAATCTGTGGTTGAAGAGTTTACTTTTTAATGCTTACTGATAAATGTTCAATGCTCACTAAAAACAGCCTCTCCTTTTATCCGTTCAAGCGTAGTATTATCAAGCAGGTGGTGGCCTGCGTCGGGCAATAACAGTATAGGGTGATTGAGTTTTTGGGCAAAGGCTATCGCCGCTTTATAGTTTACCACCACATCTTTTTTACCGTATAACAATACCACTCGGCAGCCGTTGGCATTTAGCCGTTGTTGTAATTGTTTTTTGGAGCAACTGAAGTTTTTTAATACCCTCCAGCGTTTATACAAAAGGTTGCGTTTTTCAAACGTATCAATCTTGCGTATGATGAAGCCCTGTAGCGTACTGCCCAATAACTTGGCAAATGCAAAAATGGGAGTGGGACGGTTTACAAAACGGCTGAACATAAAATTGCCCAACGATGTACCCACTGCAAAGGTATAAAAGCCCTCGTTGCCTATACCCGTTGCCGCAGCCAGCCAAAGCAGGTTTACGCGTTCAGCAAAATGGAAGGCAGTAAACGTAGCTACCCGCCCGCCGATGCTATACCCAAATACCGAAAACTTTTGGGGGTTGCCGTTTTCAACTAAAATAGCGGTTACAATCTGTTTCCAATCGTCGGCATTGGGGAGTTGGCTTTCTTCCCAAGTAGATAGGCCGTGATAAAAAACATCAATGCTGATAACTTTGAAGCGGTTGCCGAACGTATCGCCCAAAATACTTAGTGAGGTAGCATCCTTTCCATAGCCGGGAAAAGCCAGCAGTAACTCATTACCGCTACCAAATACCTGATACGAAATAATGGAAGCCTTGTATTTTATTGAGCAGTACAAGCTATTTGCGTTTTTTGAGCTGCAGTTTACCCTTTTTATCTTCTAATACCCCTATTTTTTTAAGAATACGTATGGGCGAGATACCAATACCGTAAGTATAATTGGGGGCACTAAAATCATCGCTGACTATTGACGAAAACAAGGCATAACGATAACCCAAACCCGCACTCACATTCAGCCAATCAGTAATGCGGTACATGGCCCTGAAATTAAACTCAAGGGGTACAAAACCGGGGCGTATTTGCTCAAGTTGTTCGCCTGTTGCAGCATTGTAACGGGTTCGTTTGCCTATTCCGTAGCCTACCTGCACGGGTACTGCCAATTCCCAATGTTTTGAATTATGGACTACATACTCGCAGGTAGCACTCACATACGTCATTGATAAGTCTTGTTGTATGCGGCGTTCAGCAATGGTGTACTGGTTTTCTATAAACGTGCGCGACACTTTAAAACGGTTGCCGTACACACCGATAAACAAGCGCACCTTATCGTCAAAATCAGCCCCTGCACGCAAACCGTCAACCACAACGGGAGCTTCCCTAAAAAAGCTGTGTTTCCCATCCAACTCCACCACAAACGATGGTTTTTTGTTTACCACATAATATTTAATGGTATCCCAAGGGTTGTGCTGTGCTTTTGCTGTAGCGCAAAAAAGCATAAGCAGCCCTAAGGCTGCCATGTATTTTAAAACGGGTATGTATAATGTGGTTCCGCTTTTTTGCACGGGTATTACAAACACATTTAGTGGGCTGTAGCCGCTTTAGGTTTCTCTAAGGCAATGCCGGTTTCTTTTATCTTACCGTAGCCGCCATACACGTTGCGCACCCTTGTAAAGCCATGCTTTTTAAGGATGGATGCCGCAATCATTGAGCGGTAACCGCCTGCGCAATGCACGTAATAATCATCGGTTTTGGGTAAGGTATTCAGTTCTTTTTCAAGATTTTGCAGGGTAATCCAACGGGCATCTTTAACGTGGCCGTCGTTAAACTCGCCTTCTTTACGCACGTCCAAAACAGCTATTTGGCCGTGTTTATAATCTATTTCAAGCTCTTCAGGTTCAACCGAAATTATCATATCAACGGGTTTACCTGCATTAGCCCAAGTTTCAAAGCCTCCGGCAAGGTAGCCGCGAATGTCTTCAAATCCGGTACGGGCAAGGCGGGTAATGGCTTGTTCTTCGTCTCCTGCATTGCAAACCAATGCAACGGGCGATTTAATATCCAACAAGGTAGCTGCCCAAATGGCAAACTGCCCGTCAAGTCCTATATTGATTGATTTTGGAATAAAACCCAACTCAAAATCGGCAGGCTTGCGGCAATCTATCACCACCATACCTTCGGCAAGGGCTTTTTCAACATCACTCACGGTAAGGTGGGTGTTGCCTTTGGCTATCACGTCTTCAATAGGTAAGTAGCCGGCCTTGTTCATTTTAGCATCGGCAAAAAAGTAGGCAGGGGCGGGTGCAATGCCATCGGTAAGGGTTTTTATAAACTCATCCTTATCCATGTCTTGCAAGGCATAGTTCAATTTCTTTTGCTCGCCCAAAGTGCTGTAAGTTTCTTTACCGATGTTTTTACCGCACGCAGAGCCGGGGCCGTGTGCAGGGTAAAGAATTAAGCTATCAGGAAGGGTTTTAATTTTTTTGTTCAGCGATTCATACATCATGCCCGCCAACTCTTCTTTGGTCATTACACCGTCCAGCAAATCAGGACGGCCTACATCGCCCACAAACACGGTATCACCCGTAAAAATGCTGTGCGGGTTGCCATCTTCATCGTACAATAAGTAGCACGACGATTCGGGGGTATGGCCGGGGGTGTGCAGCACTTCAAAGGTGAGCAAACCTACCTGTATTTTCTCGCCGTCTTTGGCTTCGTGTATTTCAAAGTTGGTTTTGGCGGTAGGACCAAACACTATAGGTGCTCCGGTTTTCTTAGCCAAATCAATATGCCCTGATACGAAATCAGCGTGAAAGTGGGTTTCGAAAATGTATTTTATGGTAGCCCCGCGTTGGTTCGCCTTTTCGATGTAGGCATCTACGTCGCGCAAGGGGTCGATAATTACCGCTTCTCCTTCTGACTCTACGTAATACGTAGCCTGAGCAAGGCAGTTGGTGTATAGTTGTTCAACAAACATAACAGTGGTGATAATTAGTTAATTCAAAGGTAAGTGTTAAAAAGTTGTTTTGGTATGCAGGTTACAATGGCTGTTTAGCCACGGTTCCTACAAACTCTTTCAGGTAAAAAGGCTCAAAGTAGGCCACGTCCTCAAAACGTTGCTGTTTGTAGGCATCTAAAGCCAACGCTCCGTTGTGCAAGGCACTTGGATAAATATCGGGCACAAACACTGCATTTTGGTGCTGTATGGTATCCTTACATTTATCAGCCCCGTCACCAAAAAAAACTATTTGATGTTCGGCAAGTTCAGTGCCAAAAGAAGTACTGTCAATTATCAGGGCTTCGGTATCTTTTACTACTTCAAGCATGGGGTTGTAAAGTGCACAATACACTTCCATGCGGCGGGCATCAATCATAGGGCAAAGCAGGGTATCGGCCGCGGTGTATTGACGCAAAGCGGGATGGCAAGCCATTGTTTGCAGCGAGTTGAGCGCAATAAGCGGTTTGTTAAGGGCATAACACAGCCCTTTGGCTGCCGATACACCGATACGCAGCCCTGTGTATGAGCCGGGGCCTTTGCCTACCGCCACGGCATCTATCTGCGATAATGACAGGCCGGCATCTTTTACCACCTCATCAATAAAAAGGGTGATGTTGGCACTATGGCTGTTACGGCGATTGTCTTCGCGTGATGATACCACTTGTCCGTTGGTTTGTACAGCAACCGAACAAATGCCCGTAGAGGTTTCTATGCTAAGTATGTGAGTCAATCTGAAATTAAAAGTAATTCTCTATCACCAGTTTTATAATCACCAATAGCGCAAATAAGGCAAAAATGGTTTTTATAACGGGCGAAGGGGTTTTGTGTGAAAGATTTACGCCAAATCCTACCGTAATAAAAGTGCCTGCTATCATAGGCAGTGCTACTGAATATACGATGTAACCGATGTGGGGCAGCACCACATCAGCCGATGGGGTTGAGGTAAAGTATTTTATGGCAAGCATTAAGGCGATTAAGGGCACCACCCCTGCTGATATGGAGGTAGCTTTTTTAATGTCCAGCTTCAAAAAATCAGTAAAGCTGGGTACCATAATCATACCGCCGCCCAAGCCTGAAAAGGCAGTAAAAGCACCTGTCAGTAAACCCGTCAGTCCAAACTGGTAGGGCTTGGGTTCAGCAGCTTCTTTAGGTGTTTCGCGTTTGCGGGTATACAGCATTCGCAAAATCATGGGACTTAGCATCAATAAAAAAACAAGGTTAAAAGTTTCTTTACTGTACCAGGTACCGTTTTGTATCAGCCATGTAAAAAACCATGCGGTTACAATGGCAGGAATTGCAGTATATATGATAAGCCTCGGAAAAAAATTCTTATTTCGGTATTGCTTATAACTGTTGAGCAGCCCTGTGAAAATGATAATAAACAAAGAGTTGGCAATAATAAACTGCGCCAAATCTTCGCGCGGGAAACCATAACGGGTAAACACAAAATCGAGAATGGGGATGAAAATAATGCCGCCGCCTACCCCCAGCAAGCCCGACATGAAACCACCGGCAGCTCCGGCAGCTATTAATATCAGTATATCAAGAATATCGTATTGCAAAGCGAGTGTATAAGTGTGGTGCAAAAATACTCTTTTGGCTTGGTACTACGTAAGTACTTACACGGCAACTTATTGTATTATGCCCTATTAGTGTGGTACTTTTTGGTTGAGGCAATAAAAAAGCCGCTGTATGAATCACACAGCGGCTTGCGTTATATTGTAAGCAGAGCTTATTAATGCTCGTGGTCGTGATCGTGGTCATGTCCGTCGTGGTCATGGTCGTGACCTTCGTGACTGTGGCCGTTGTGGTGAGCGTGGTTGTGCTCGTTGATGATTTTGTAGAACTCTTCAGTACCCACTTCTTTCTCTTCAATAGTAACCATACCTTTCACAGTAGCAATTACAGCGCGGTTAATAGCAATTTCAGCCATACGATTGCGGTAATCGTCTTTCTTCAATTGCTCATCGCTAAATGCTTTTACTGTGCTTGGGTCTGGATTGTACATCCCGTATTGGTTAAACAAGTTGAAGGTATAGCCCAAAGATGCTTTTTCAATCTCTTCTGGTGTAGCCTCGAGGTTGTGCAACCTTTCAAACTTATCGCGCACTAATGAGTAGCGCAAACCTGCTTTTTCAGCAGTGTATTTGCTTTCAATATTGTCTGCGTTGTAAGTTTTGTTTTGAGTATCCATCAACCAACGTTTCAAGAAGGTATCAGGCAAATCAAACGTGTGCTTGTCAGTAATCAAGTGGCTTATTTCATGCTCAAGGTGGTGGTTGGCTTCGTTTTCAAAGTAAAAGCCCAATTCAGCTTCAACTTTTTGCCTAAAGTCTTCAACAGTAGTTACCACACCTGCACCAAACATTTTGTCAAACAACTCTTGGTTTATCTCAGCATCAATGTAACGCTTAATTTCAACCACTTTCATATCAAAAGTAGGGTTCAAATCATTCACACCTTCTTTAGGTATTCCAAGTGCATTACCAATTACTGTTTCGTTGCCGTTAAACAAGTCAAAAATGTTCACTTTTAACTCAGTGTCTTTGGCAATGCCCACCAATTGTTTTTTCAACTCTTCGTTGGTTACCAACTCAGCAGTTAACGATACACGACGGTTAGCAATACCACCTTCAAGCGGTTGGCCTGCCTCGTCAAGTTCAGTTACATCAGCATAAATCACATCTTTCTCCTCAGCCACATCCACATCGCTAATTTCAGCATAGCGTTTTTGTACGTTGGCAATCTCCTCATCAATCATTTTCTCATCTACCTTTATTTTGTAAAGGGTTAGAACGTCTTGTGTGCCAATGTTAATTTCAAAATCAGGCATCAAACCCAAATCAAAAGCAAATACAAAATCCTCGTCAGCATCAAAGTTAATTTTGCTTTCTTCGGTATCGCTCATCAAAGGCTGACCCAATATTTCAATATTATTATCGCGCAGGTAATCAAACAGGTATTGTGATGCAAGGCGGTTTACCTCATCCACTTTCACGCTGCGGCCATAGTTTTTCTGTACAATCCCCATAGGGGCTTTTCCGGGGCGGAAACCCGGCATTGATACTTTGCGTTGAAGTTCTTTCAGTTCTTTTTCAATAGCCGGCCTGTAATCTTCAGGCGTAAGGGTTATAGAAAGTTTCGCGTTTAAATCGTCGGTTTTGGCAAATTTTGCGTCCACTTTGGTATGTTATTAATTGTAATATATAGTAATAGGAAAGCCTTCAAAAAAGGCTGGCAAAAATAGGCATATTATATTGAAAATGTAGAATGTATAGCCAAAACCTTGCCAAGCCGGTGGTTAGATGGCGCAACGACGGGGCTTGTGCCATTACGGCAGGTTACTTCTTGTCTTCTTTTTTATCCTTGCGGCCAAAGATTGAGAAATGTACGTAGCGTTTAGGATGCTCTTTCATGTCTTTAAGCAACGCATCCAACGATGAGGCCGACTGTTCAAGATTGTTGTACAGCTTCTTGTCGTTTATAAGCAAACCAATGCTGCCTTCGCCTTTGTTTATCTTTTCGGTAATAAGGGCAACTTCTTTCAAGGTAGCTTCAGCATTAGCAACCACTTGTTTAATATTTGATGCAGCCAAGGTGTCGCTTACACGGCGCAGGTTAGCTATCACAGCATTAATGTTCTCGTTGTTGTTTTTAAGGTTGTTGCTGATAGATAAAACATTACCAAATATGGCATCCAGTTTTTGGCTTTGTTCAGCCACCAACTTATCCAAGTTATCAGAGGTTGATTTGAAATTATGGGTAATATGGTCGAGGTTGGCAATGGTACCGCGAAGGTGGGCACCGCTCTCGCCCCCGAAAATCGAATCCATTGAAATTAAGATACTCTCTACCTTCTCTTTTAGCGGTTTGGCAATTTCTGTCAAAGAGCTGGTTAGTGATGGTTGAGTTTCGCTGATAAGGGTACTGCCGCTTTCAAGCAATTTAGGTTTTCCGGACAATACCAACTCAATGGCTTTTGAGCCGAACAAATCTGCATTGATAATGCGGGCAATAGAACTGTCTCCTACTTCGATATCGTTAAATATCTCAATAGTCACCTTCACCTTCATATTATCCTCAGGTATCAGGCCCACTTTGGTTACTTGCCCTACTTTGTAACCGTTAATGGTTACTGCATTAGAGCCTGCCAAACCTTCTACTCTGTCGTAAACGGCATAATATACTTTGGTACGTGTAAAAAGGTCTTTGCCTTTCAAAAAATTATAGCCCAGCACTAGCAGGGTAATTGCTATGGCGGCAAGGGCACCTACTTTGGTTTCGTTAGATACTTTCAAACTCACTTCGCGCAAATTTAGTTAAATAGTTGCAATAGCGATTTTTTTTACCACAAACCGTCGCTTTTTGAAGATAAACTGTAGTTGCAAATAATGCAATTATAGCAACGGGAGTTTTTCAGTGATTAATGGACATTATAATTATTTAAACGGAGCCAATAAAAAAAGGGAATACCCGTAGAGTATTCCCTTTTTAGAGAATGTGTATATATCGTTTAAGGTATAGCTACCTGCTTACTTACTTATTTTTACGGGCATCAATAGCTTTCTTAACACCTAGTGTAGCACCGGCTGCTAATAAAAGTGTGATACCGCCATCAAGTGGAACCGGGTTAAACACAGGTCCAGGACCTGGCTGAGCCATAACGCTTCCAACGCCGGCTATCAAAAACATGAACCCCACAGATGCAATTATTTTAAACATTTTCATAGAGCAAAGATATAATTTATTTTTTAATAATAACTTTATAATGTTGTCAAAGAATTTTCTTCTTTTGTTGCAACAAAGATACAACCCACCCACAATAATGCAACCGAACAGGGTTAAAGTTTTACTAACAGGCGCTACAGGATTTTTAGGTTCGCATTTAGCCATCAATTTACTTCAACAAGGATATGCTGTAACCGCTATAAAGAGAGCCGGTTCAAGCCTTTTAGAGTTTGATACTATATGCGCAATGAGAGGGGTAAAAACCGACCTTCTTGCACATTTGCAATGGAAAGAGTGTGATATTTTAGACACTTTTGCTGTAACCGATGCTATGAAAGGCATTGACTACGTTTTTCATACTGCCGCTGTGGTTTCTTTTTGGACTAAGAAACGTGATGAGATGATGCAAACCAATGCGCAAGGAACTGCAAATGTGGTGAATTGTGCATTAGAAGCAGGCGTAAAGAAACTTTGCTATGCCAGCAGCATTGCTGCCTTAGGAAGGGAGAAGGATGGAGACGTAGTAGATGAAAACACACCTTGGCGCGATGGTAAATACAATACAATGTATGCAGTGAGCAAATACCTTGCTGAGATGGAGGTATGGCGCGGGGTAGAAGAAGGTTTGGATGCCGTGATTGTGAACCCCGGTATTATAATAGGAGAGGGGTTATGGAATAAAGGCTCGTGCAGGTTGATAGATACTGCATATAAAGGTATGGCCTTTTATACTAAGGGGCAGAACGGATATGTGGATGTATTGGATGTGTGCAGGGCTATGATTCAATTAGTTGAGAGCCCTATAACCAACCGCCGGTATGTAATGGTATCTGATAATTTAACCTTTAAAGATTTCTTTACCCGAGTTGCAGGAGGTTTTGGGAAGAAAGGCCCTACCATTGCCGCGGGCAACATACTAACCCAATTGGCAAGGGTATATTACGGCATGAAAGCCTTGGCTGGAAAAGAGCCTTTGGTAACCAAAGAAACCGCCAGAAATAGCCAGAAAAAATTTACTTATATAAGCAATAGTATTAAGAATGATTTGGGGTTTGTGTTCACCCCTTTTAGTACTAGTGTTGAGCGAATTTGTAAGGCATATACCCAATCTAAAAAAATATAAAATACTCCATTTCTTTGAGTTGCGGTTTAAATAATAGTTGTACCTTAGCAATAGAATATAGCTATTCGTCACACAAAACAGCAACTCATATAATTTTCCTGCCGTTTATTGAAAAATGATGAGTGGCGGTTGGGGCATAACTATATTTGAACGTAACAAAGCAACTGCTATATTTAACTATTTCGTATGAAAACAATCATCTTTACTGGGGTTTTATCTGTTCTTTTATTATCCGGACTATCTAGTTGTAAGCGGGATAATAATTCAAATAATAACAATAATCCCAATCCGGGCGGCGAGGTTATTATCGAGGCTAAAGACCTTATTGTTCCTGCAAAATTCAACTTTGAAACTGAAAAGGAACTTACTATAAGAGTAGCTGTTACCAATCCAAGTTTTGCAGGCGAGCGTTTTGTAATTAAAATATATTCAGAAGTTCCTTCAACAGGTGCCGTTATTGCAACAGGCATTACTAGTGCAACTTCATACGAATACAGCACTAAAATACGTGTACCAGCTTATGAAGAGTACATCTACATTGAAAAGATAGATGCTGACGGCAGCAGCCGCTACGAAAAGGTGAAAGCTAACAAATTTGTGGCTGCAACCTTTACCGGCGACCCTAACGACGGTAAATACACTTTCCAAAAATCAGGCAGTGGTATGAATTGCAGCTCAGGGTGCACTTCAACTACCAATAACCTAAGCGGAAGTTCATCTATCAGTTCTGGACAGACAAAATGTTATACCGGAACACTTTCAAACGCAACAATTTCAGTAGGTAATGGCGGTATTGCAAAAATTTGCGGTAGCGGAACTATATCAAGCATCACAGTTGCCGGAACCGGTAAAGTGTACATATTAGAAGGTGCTGCACTAACCATTACTAGCTATACTGCTAATAGTTCAAGTAACATTTTTAAAAGCTGGAGCGATAGCGTAATTTTTTCCGGTTCAGTTAGCATTACCGGCGAATTCCATAATTATGGAAGATTATACGTAGGTGGTGCGTTTAGTGCCAACTCACAATCTAAAGTTAAAAACTATGGCCTATTTAATATAAGTGGAAGCGGTTCATTCTTAGATTATGTGTACAACTACGATTTACTAAAAGTGGGCGGTGCTATGACAGTTAGCTCTACTGCTGAATTGTTTAACTACTGCCATTTGAATGTTACCGGTGATTTTACAAACAGCAACGGAGATATTTATAACAGTTCACTTATAAAAGTGGGCGGAACCTTCATCGAAAACTCAAACGGTACCCATGAAATGGATAACGGTGCTGTGTTGAGCGTGAAAAACATTACAATTAACGGTAATATTGAAGGTATAGGTACTAACAGGAGCAAAATTAAAGTTACTACTACTTCTACTATTAATAGTAACGGTGATGTTGACGGCAAAATTGATTACTGCGATAGCAACGGTATAGAAACACTTAACGGCGGTATTAACTCACCTGCGGCACAAAGCTGCACAGGCTATATAGCCCCTTCAACCTGTAATCCTGAAGGTTTTGGACAACCTGCCATTCAGGATGCTGATAGCGACGGTGTTGCTGATGCCCAAGATGAATATCCTAACGATGCTACCCGCGCATTTAATAGCTTCTATCCATCAGCTACTACTACAGCTACTCTTGCTTTTGAAGACTTGTGGCCAGCAACAGGCGATTATGACTATAACGACTTGATTCTTGCTTACAACATTCAAAAAGTGTTGAATGCCGATAACAAAGTAGTGGATTACAAAATAAAAATGAAAGTTCGTGCTATTGGAGCATCGTACGATAACGGTTTCGGTTTCCAATTGGATGAATTGGTACCCTCTGATGTAGCCAGCGTAACCGGCCAAGTTTTGGTGCGCAGCTACATTACCCGCAATGCTAACAATACCGAAGCAGGTCAAAGCAAAGCTGTTATTATCTGCTACGACTCACCCGAACCATCGTTGCAACGTCCTTCAGGCTCAATGTTCAATACCATCCAAGCGAACCCAACAGGAACATCGGATACAATCAGAGTGAACATAAACTTCTCAAGCCCTGTGGTTGACAGCAAGTTGGAAATTGGGGACTTTAATCCCTTTATTATGACTAACAAACGCCGTGGATACGAAGTACACTTGGGTAATATGCGCCCTACAGACTTGGCAACCACCAGTTTGTTTGGCACCGTGCAAGACCGTACTAACGTTAGCGGCAACATATTCTACAAAACAGCCAACGGTATGCCTTGGGCTATATCATTACCTGTAGATTTTACCTACCCTGTTGAACGTACATCAGTAACAACTGCCTACAACTATTTTGATGATTGGGCAGTATCAGGCGGTACTACGCATACAGACTGGTATACTGAAAACCCCGGTAACCGTAACACAAGCAGTCTTTACACACCTAACTAACACCACGTATAGATAGTGTTTAATTTTACGAAAGCCCCTTTTAGGGGCTTTTTTTGTTTTTCTCCCCACCATTCATATTAACGCTTCGCTATTGAAAACGAAGAAAATGACACCCGGATAAGTGTTTTTAGCGGGGGTTTATTTCAACATCATAACTCCTCCACTCGCATAAAAAAACGGCCATTTATTTAAATTTCCGCATTCAAATAAATCATCATAATACCTTTGCTATTACTATTTAATAATACTATACTGATGAAACTATTTAGGGCCGCATCATTACCTGTTGCCATATTGCTTATGGGTTTAATGAGCTGTAAAAAGGACAACCCCGGCGATAATAACACCACAACTCCCGGAGGAGAAGTTACAATTGAAGCTAAAGACCTTGTTGTACCAGCCAAATTCAACTTTGAAACTGAAAAAGAACTAAGCATTCGTGTAGCCATTGCAAATCCTACCCATCAAGGGGCAAGGTATGTAGTGAAGGTGTACACTGAGGTGCCATCAACAGGTGCGGTAATTGCAACCGGTATTACTGATGCTACTACCTACGAGTACAGCACCAAAATACGTGTACCTGCTTCTGAAGACTATATCTTTATCGAGAAAATAAACGAAGACGGCAGCAGCCAATTTGAGAAAGTAAAAGCCAACAAATTTGTGGCGGCTACTTTTACAGGTGCGCCTGATGACGGTAAATACACCTTCCAGAAATCAGGTAGCGGTATGACCTGTAATACAGGATGTACTCGCACTGTAAACAACCTTAGCGGCAGCGCAACGGTGGGTAATAACGAAACAGTTTGTTTTACAGGAACACTAAACGGTAGCATCACTATTAATGGTGGCGGTACTATAAAAATATGCGGTAGCGGAAGCATTACAGGTCTTACTATGAACGGTAACGCTACAGCATACATTCTTGAAAATACCATTATCAGCCTGTCAAACCTAAACACAAATGGCAGCAACACCACTATTAAAAACTGGAGCGACAGCATCACTACCGGTGGTACCATCTCAATGAACGGTATTATTGAAAACCACGGTAAAATGTATGTGAACGGTGATTTGAATATCAACTCAAACGGGGACATGAAAAATTATGGTATCATTAAAGCCACCGGCAATTTTAACGTTGATAAGAAATTTACCAACTACCATCAAATTACCATTAACGGTACGATGGATAACAACGCAAATGCTGATTTTAAAAACTATTGCTACTTGTGGGTTAATCAGAATCTTACAAACAACGGAGACCTGACAAACTACTCATTTATTAAGGTAGGGCTTACCTATACCCAAACCAGCAGCGGTGATACCTATTTGGATAACGGTGCTTTGATTTCGGTGAAAAACCTAACGCTTAATAAAGAAATGGAAGGTACCGGAACCAACCGCAGCAAGTTTAAAGTAAGCAGCACCACTACCATAAACACAAATGGTAAGCTTAAAGGTAAACTTGACCTTTGCGACAGCAACGGTGTTGAAACTAACAACGGTACAATATCATCACCTGCAGCATTAAGCTGTACCGGTACAATACCCGTTTCAACCTGTAATACTGAAGGTTTTGGTGTAGTAGTAGTACAAGATGCAGACAGCGACGGTGTTGCTGATGCTCAAGATGAATACCCTAACGACCCGGCTCGTGCCTTTAACAGCTACTACCCATCAGCCACCACTACTGCAACCCTTGCTTTTGAAGACTTGTGGCCTGCAACCGGTGACTATGATTATAACGACCTTGTGTTGGCTTACAACATTCAAAAAGTGCTAAACGCAAGCAACAAAGTGGTTGACTATAAAGTGAAGATGAAAGTAAAAGCAATTGGTGCTTCGTTTGATAACGGCTTCGGTTTCCAGTTGGATGAATTAGTCCCTTCAGATGTTGCCAGCGTAACCGGACAAGTGTTTATCCGTAACTATATTACCCGCAGTGCAAACAATACCGAAGCCGGTCAAAGCAAAGCAGTAATTGTATGCTTCGACTCACCAGAGCCATCGTTGCAACGTGCAGCAGGTTCGTTCTTCAACACCATTCAAGCTAACGGAACAGGTACTTCTGATACCATTCGTGTGAATGTGAATTTTGCCAGTCCGATAGTAGACAGCAAATTGGAGATAGGTGACTTTAACCCCTTTATCATAACAAACAAACGCCGCGGATACGAAGTTCACTTAGGTAATATGCGCCCAACCGATTTGGCAACCACCAGCTTGTTTGGTACCGCACAAGACCGTACCAACGTAAGCGGAAACATTTTTTATAAAACAGCTAACGGTATGCCTTGGGCAATATCGCTACCTGTAGATTATAGCTACCCTGTTGAACGTTCATCGGTAACATCAGCCTACAATTACTTTGATGATTGGGCATTATCAGGCGGTACCTCGTATACCAACTGGTACTCAAGCAATCCCGGTAACCGTAATAACAGTAGCATATACACCCCTCATTAATAGTAGTACAGTGTTTAATTTTCATCATACAAAAGCCCCTGTTTTAGGGGCTTTTGGTTTTTTAGGGGATATTAAAAATAAATCCATTTAAAATTTAATAAAATAGGTTCGCATAAGTGTTATCAATGGAGGTACTGTTTCAAAAGTGTAAATCCGCCGTTCGCATAAAAAAGCCCCCACTGGTTTAAAAAGACACTCTATATAATATCAGGCAAAGTACATTTGTATTGTAAAATCAGACTAAAAAAAACCGATTATGAAATTAACCAAACTCTCATTGATGCCAATAGCGCTTCTAATGGGTTTAATGAGTTGTAAGAAGGATAATCCCGGAAACCAAACTACAAATCCAGGCGGCGAAGTAAAAATCGAAGCCAAAGACCTAGTTGTGCCCGCTAACTTCAACTTTGAAACCGAGAAAGAACTTAGCATTCGTGTGGCAATTGCAAATCCAAGTCGCCCCGGTGAAAGGTATGTAGTGAAAATTTATACCGAAGTACCTAGCACAGAAGCTGTAATAGCAACCGGTATTACTGATGCTACTACTTATGAGTACAGCACTAAAATACGTGTACCTGCTTCTGAAGATTACATTTTTATTGAGAAAATAAACGAAGATGGCAGCAGCGAATATGAAAAAGTTAAAGCTAACAAATTTGTAGCAGCCACTTTTACAGGCGCTCCCGATGATGGTAAATATACTTTCCAAAAGTCTGGTAGTGGTATGAACTGCTCAAGCGGCCATACCCGTGTGGTAAACAACCTTAGCAGCAACGAGATTGTAAACAACGGCGAAACAGTATCGTTTACTGGTTCTATCACCGGTAGTATTACAGTACGTGGCGGCGGTGTTGCCAAAATATGCGCAAGCGGTAGCAGCTCAGGCCTTACTATTGAAGGTAGCGGTGCTGCATACATTCTTGAAAACACTATCCTGCAGTTTAGCAACATTAACTGTAACAGTAACAACGTTACCTTTAAAAACTGGAGCGACAGCTTGAGTACTTCAGGTTCAATAGCATTGAACGGTACTTGCGAGAACCACGGTAAATTTTATGTAAACGGTGATTTGAGCATTAACTCTGATGGTGATTTGAAGAACTACGGTACTTTGAACATTAGCAGCAACTTTAACGTAAACAAGAAATTTAAAAACTACCACTACACCACTGTTAACGGTATTATGAACAACAACAACAACGGTGAAGTGAAAAACTACTGTTTCTTGTGGGTGAAACAAACCTATAACAACAACGACAAATTGTATAACTACAGCTTTGTTAAAGTAGGTGGCCAATACACAGTAAACAACAACGGTAAAACGTACTTGGATAACGGTTCAGCTTTATACGCTGCCAGCCTGATGGTGAACGATGAGATTGAAGGTACAGGAACCAACCGCAGCAAGTTGAAAGTTACCGGTAACACTACCATTAACAGCAGCGGTAGGCTTAAAGGTAAGTTAGACCTTTGCGATAGCAACGGTGTTGAAACCAACAACGGTACCGTATCATCTCCTGCTGCAATTAGCTGTACAGGTTATATTGCCAGCAGCACTTGTTTCCCCGGTGGTTTCGGTCAGCCAGCTATTCAAGATGCTGACAGCGACGGTGTTGCTGACGCTCAAGATGAATACCCTAACGACCCGGCTCGTGCCTTTAACAGCTACTACCCATCAGCCACCACTACTGCAACCCTTGCTTTTGAAGACTTGTGGCCTGCAACCGGTGACTATGACTATAACGACCTTGTGTTGGCTTATAACATCCAAAAAGTATTGAATGCCAGCAACAAAGTGGTTGACTATAAAGTGAAGATGAAAGTAAAAGCTATCGGAGCTTCGTTTGATAACGGTTTCGGTTTCCAGTTGGATGAATTGGTTCCTTCAGATGTTGCCAGCGTAACCGGCCAAACATTGGTACGCAGCTACATCACCCGTAATGCAAACAATACCGAAGCAGGTCAAAGCAAAGCAGTAATCGTATGCTTTGATTCACCTGAGCCATCGTTGCAACGTGCAGCAGGTTCATTCTTCAACACTATTCAAGCTAACGGAACAGGAACTTCTGATACCATGCGTGTGAACATCAGCTTCTCAACCCCGATAGTAGACAGCAAGTTGGAGATAGGTGACTTTAACCCCTTCATCATGACTAACAAACGTCGCGGATACGAAGTTCACTTGGGTAATATGCGTCCAACCGATTTGGCAACCACCAGTTTGTTCGGCACCGCACAAGACCGTACCAATGTAAGTGGTAATGTGTTCTACAAAACAGCCAACGGTATGCCTTGGGCAATATCACTTCCGGTTGATTTCAACTACCCTGTTGAGCGTTCATCGGTAACATCAGCCTACAATTACTTTGATGATTGGGCAGTATCAGGCGGTACTTCATTTACCAACTGGTATTCAAACAACCCCGGTAACCGCAACAACAGCAGTATTTACACCCCTAATTAATAAGAGACTACAATCGGTAGTGTTTAGTTTTTCATATAGCCTCCGCGTGTTCGCGGGGGCTTTTTTATTTTTTGCATGTCTGTTCAACGTAAAAAAAACAGCCAAAACAAAACCTGCTGAGCAATAAACAACCGTAAGCGTTTGAAGCCTACCGTTAAAACCACTAATTTGCAAACCCGATACATCAAAAATTTATGAAAATCAGAAACCTACTTGTTATCGTTATAGGGTTTATAGTTTCCCTGCCGTTTGCGGCGCAAGGCCAATACGGATTTGCCGAGTTACCTTCCGACCCTTATAAAACCCGCGTTTACAGATTGCCCAATGGCCTTACAGTGATGATGAGCGTAAACAAAAACGCCCCTCAGATACAAACCATGATAGCCGTGCGTGCGGGTAGCAAAAACGACCCCTACGACAATACAGGTTTGGCGCATTACCTTGAACACTTATTGTTTAAAGGCACCGAAAGCTTCGGTACCAAATCATACGGCGGTGAAAAATTCTTCTTAAGTAAGATAGAAGCGTATTACGGCTTGTATGCCCAAACTACCGATAGTGTAAAGCGGGTAGAGTTGTATAAGCTGATAGACTCAGTATCATACCTGGCTTCTAAAATTGCCATTGCCAATGAGTACGACCGTATGATGCAATACATAGGTGCTACCGGAACCAACGCATTTACCAGCACCGACCAAACGGTGTATATTAATAATATACCTACCAATCAGCTTGAAAGATGGCTGAAAATCGAGACTGACCGTTTCTTGCACCCTGTGTTCCGCCTGTTTCATACCGAGTTGGAAGCCGTGTACGAAGAGAAGAACATCAGCCTTGATAACGACAACGACAAAGCCTACGATGCTTTGATGGCAGGGGTATTTTATAATCACCCCTACGGAACACAAACCACCATTGGTACGGTTGAGCACCTTAAAAATCCTTCGTTGGTTAAAATCCGCGAGTTTTACGATAAATTCTACAAAGCCGACAACATGGCTTTGATAATTTCGGGCGATTTTGACCCCGATCAAACCATCCAACTGATTGACAAATATTTGGGACAACTTCCATCAGGGGCAGCCTCTACTGCAATGCTGGTACCCGAAGGCGCCGACCTCTTTGCAATGGCTCCCGCTGACCAAGAGTATACCGTTGTTGGACCTAAAGAAGAAAAAGTATTTTTAGGATACCGTACCTCAAAAGCATCCAGCCAAGAGGCGCTGTTGTTGTACATGACAGATATGATACTGGCCAACTCGCAAGCGGGTATGTTGGATATTAACCTTAACAAAGCCCAAAAACTACAGTATGCTGTGTGTTCGCCCTTGTTGATGAACGATTTCAGTATGCACTACTTTATGGCAACCCCCAAAGAGGGGCAAAGCCTTCAAGACTGCCGCAATTTGCTGCTTGACGAGCTTGAGAAATTGAAGCGCGGCGAGTTTGACGATGCAATTATGTCGGCCATTGTTGAGAACCTGAGGCTTAACCGAGCTACATCATTTAACGACAACTATGCCCGTTGCAACCAAATGTTAGATGCTTTTGTGTTTGGGCAAGAGTGGAAAGACGTAGTAGATATGCCTGAACGATTGGCTAAACTAACCAAGCAGGATATTATTGACTTTGCAAACCGCACCTATACTCCGCAAAAACGTACCACTGTTTACAAGGTAATGGGCAAAGACACCGCGATACAAAAGGTACCTAAGCCTGTAATTACACCTATCGAAACGAACCGCGAAGCACAAAGTCATTTTGCCCGTAAACTGTATGCAGAGCAAGTGAGCCCTTTGCAGGCAGTATTCCCTGATTTTACCAAAGATTTAGTAGTAACCGCGTTTGGTAAAGGCAAACGTGTGGTGAAACTGAACTACGTTGCCAATGCTGAAACTGACTATTTTAACCTGCAGATAAGGTTTGATATGGGTACCTTAAACGATCCATGGTTGCAACACTTTGCAGATTATATGCCCTACATAGCCACTGCAACCAAAACCAATGAACAGCTGAGCCGTGAATTTTTTAACCTTGCTTGTGAGTTTGGTTTTGTTGCCGAAGCCGAAGAAAGCTACATATACTTGCGCGGTTTGAGCAAGAATTTTGATAAGGCTTACGCCCTGTTAAATGAAATTTTTACTACCGCTAAAGTTGAAGAAACCACTTGGCAAAACCTTGTGGCTGATATACAAAAGACCCGCGAGGATGCTAAAACCAACAAAAATGTATTACTGCGCAGGGCATTGCGCAACTATGCACGTTATGGCGGAAAAAACAATCCTTTTACTACACTGGTACCCATTGCCGAACTTAAAAAACAAAAGGCTGCCGATTTGCAAGAGAAGCTAAACAGCCTGTTGCGTTTTAAACACAACGTATGGTACTACGGTCCTATGAGCCAAGAGCAACTGGCCGAGAAAGCTGCAAGCGTATTAAAGGTAGAAAAGAAACTTAAAAAACTGCCAAAGGCTAAGAAGTTTGAAGCCGTGCAGCCTCAAAAACCGGTGATATACTTTGTACCGTACGATATGGTGCAGGCTGAAATTATATGGGAACGCCCCATCAAAAACTTTAGCAATGAAAACATAGCGGTGGCTAATGTTTACAACGAGTACTTTGGCAGTGGTATGTATAGTTTGGTATTCCAAACCATCCGCGAGTCTAAGGCACTGGCATACTCAGCCAATGCGTATGTGGCCACCCCTGCTGCAAGCGATAAACCTGCCTTTGTAAGTGCATACATAGGTACACAGGCTGATAAACTATTGGCAGCTATGGACGGTATGAAAGCCCTTATGGACTCTGTACCCAACGACCGTTTTGTGGCCGATTTACCCCGTGCCTCGGTACGTAAGCAAATAGAATCAGAACGTATCACCGGCCAACGTTTGTTGGAAGAAAGCAACCGCGCCCAAAAACTGGGACTTAACAAACCCGTTAACCAATTAGTATATGAGACCTTGGATAAGGTAACTGCTGAAAAAATTGCCGAAATGCAAAAGCAAGCCTTTGCCAACCAAAACTTTGCTATCTGTCTGATAGGTTCAAAAGACTTGATAAACTTAGAGCAACTTAAAAAATACGGAACCGTAATAGAACTAACCCTGCAAGATGTGTACGGGTATTAATTGTTAGGGTTATGTATAAAACACGAAAGGCGCAACAGTTGTTGCGCCTTTCGTGTTTTTGGTTATTATCTGTGTCTTGGTATTAGAACAGAAGTTATTCTACCTTACTAATCTTTACGGCATTCGTCATTGATTTATCGTGGATAGGCATGCTGGCGGTGTTAATTACAATATCACCGGTTTTTGCATAGCCTGCCTTTTTCATCATCTCGTTTACATCCCTGATGGTTTCATCCGTAGTTACAAACTTATCGTAGTAAAAACCGCGGATACCCCACACAAGGCTTAATGTATTAAGCAACGAAGGGTTGTTGGTAAAGATGAATATATTGGCACGGGGGCGGTAGCTGGCCAGCTTAAACGCAGTATAACCTGAGCGGGTCATAGAGGCAATAGCCTTAGCACTTTTAATGTGCATACTCATACGGGTAGCCGTAAAACAAATAACATCGGTAATATAGCTGCGCGATTCAGAGTTGTCAGGTCCGTCACCCTTGTGGTATATCATATCATGCTCCTCAACGTGGCGCACAATCTTTTCCATTGTTTTAATGGTTTCAGTAGGATATGCACCCACCGAAGTTTCAGCACTCAGCATCACAGCATCAGCACCATCCAATACAGCGTTTGCAACGTCGTTAGTTTCGGCACGGGTAGGAGTAGGGCTGGTAATCATGCTTTCCATCATTTGGGTAGCAATAATTACGGGCTTTGCAGCGGCAAGACATTTTTTAACAATTTGCTTCTGTATCAAAGGCACCTCTTCAAGCGGCATCTCAACACCCAAGTCACCGCGGGCTACCATTATAGCATCCGTAGCATCAATAATCTTATCAATGTTTTTTAAGGCTTCGGGCTTTTCAATCTTAGCCACCACTTTGGTGCGTTTTTCGTGGCGGGCAATAATGTTTTTCAGCTCGTGAATCTCTTCAGGCTTGCGTACAAACGATAAACCAATCCACTCCACATCGTATGACAATCCAAACTCAATATCTTCAATATCTTTTTTAGTAATGCTGGGAATAGATAGTGCAGTTTGTGGCAGGTTGAAGCCTTTTTTAGATGAAAGGTCGCCGCCATGTATCACCTTGGCCAATATCTCAGTGCGGTTCAGTACTTCAAGTACTTTTAACTCCACCTTACCATCATCCAGCAAAATCTTGTGACCTTTTTTCACATCCTTGGTCAGCATTTCAAAGTCAATAAACAACTTCTCAGCCGTACCAATGATTTTTTGCGTAGTGATAATCAGTTCTTTGCCTGTAACCAGTGTAATTTTATTGTTCTCAACCTCACCAATGCGCAGTTTGGGGCCTTGTAAATCAAGCAGTATACCCACATTGCAGCCTAGTTCGGTATTTATTTTCCGGATGTTTTGGATAACACCCACATGGTCTTCGTGTTTACCGTGCGAAAAATTCAGGCGGCACACATCCACCCCGGCCACAATAATCTCTTTCAGCATTTTGTAGCTCGAAGTAGCGGGGCCTATAGTGGCTATTATTTTGGTACGGTTAAACTTTGGCCTGTATTTCATGATTAATGTTTAAAGTGTGTATTTTAAAAATATAAAACGTCTTTGTTTTTAAGCTTATTAAAGTCAATAGCATAAACAGCAAGGGCAAATGTCAGCTTTTTCATATCAGCCAGCAACTTCACCCAGCTATTTTCTTCCAACCCGCCTTTCACCAGCAAAAAATAGTCAGTATTTTTATGTTCCTGTATTAAAATATTGTTACTTGTGCGGTTGCCTACCACTCTGTAGGTATATCCGTACTCCTCATCCGTAAACTCAAAACACTGAATATAAATGTCTTCGCCCTTCTTGTGGCGGTAGAATAAATCGTCGATACGTTGCAGGTGTATACCGGGCAGCGAGTTGATTTGCCAAACCAACCTGTAACCCTTCTGATTAGAGGCTATCCCTGCCATTAAAAGGCTTTCAGTCGGTAGGGGTGTGCCGGCATCAAATAAAGACAAATATTTGTTCTTAGGCGTATCCAAAGGGATTGGGGGCTGCTTTTGGCAATATTTTTTTTATTGTGTTTTTGTTTGAAAAAGCAGTTATTTGCAGCTTCAAATTTAACCAAAAAAGGAGAAGAAAATGTCAGACATCGCCACAAGAGTAAAGTCGATAATTATTGACAAACTTAGTGTAGAAGAGAGCGAAGTTACCCATGAGGCCAGCTTTACGAACGATTTAGGCGCAGACTCATTGGATACTGTTGAGCTTATTATGGAATTTGAGAAGGAATTTAATATTTCAATTCCTGACGACCAAGCCGAAAAGATTTCGACCGTTGGTGACGCCATCACTTACATTGAGAACAACGCTAAGTAATCATTAAAAAAATTTATTAGCCCGTATGCAGCTTAAAAGAGTTGTTATTACGGGGATTGGTGCACTTACCCCGCTTGGAAATAGCGCTCCCGAATATTGGGAAGGTTTAAAAAACGGGGTAAGCGGTGCCGGCCCCATTACCCGTTTTGATGCTTCAAAATTCAAAACGAAATTCGCTTGCGAGGTGAAAAACTTCGACGTGTATAACTTTATTGATAAAAAGGAAGCACGTAGAATGGACCCTTACACCCAGTATGCTGTAGTTACCAGTGACGAAGCTGTTAAAGACAGCGGTCTTGACCTTGAAAAAGTAGACAAAGACCGTATTGGTGTTATTTGGGGAACCGGTATTGGCGGTCTTACCAGTTTTTTTCATGAAGTGGTTGATTATGCTAAAGGCGACGGAACTCCGCGCTTTAGCCCATTTTTCATACCTATGATGATTGCTGATATTGCAGCAGGACACATATCTATGAAATATGGTTTCCGCGGGCCTAACTACGCTACTGTATCGGCCTGTGCTACTTCAAATCACTCTGTAATTGATTCATTTAATTACATCAGGCTTGGGAAAGCCGATGCTATAATTACCGGTGGCAGCGAGGCTTGTGTGAACGAACCTGCTGTGGGCGGTTTTAACTCAATGAAAGCCCTAAGCGAGCGCAACGATGACTATAAGACAGCATCGCGCCCGTTTGATAAAGACCGTGATGGTTTTGTATTGGGCGAAGGCAGTGCTACCCTTGTGCTTGAAGAATTGGAACACGCCAAAGCGCGCGGTGCCAAAATTTATGCTGAGGTTGTTGGCGGAGGTATGAGCGCTGATGCTTACCACATTACGGCTCCTCACCCTGAAGGGTTGGGTGTAATTGCGGTAATGAAGAGCGCACTTGCCGATGCAGGCATCACTGCTCAAGACATTGATTATGTGAATGTGCACGGTACCAGTACCCCATTGGGTGATGTTGCCGAGTTAAAAGCTATTAAACAAGTATTTGGAGACCATGCTTATAACATGAACATAAGCAGCACCAAAAGTATGACCGGACACTTGCTGGGTGCAGCAGGAGCCATTGAGTCATTGGCTTGTTTGTTGGCAATTAACAAAGGGATTATCCCCCCCACAATTAACCATTTTACCGACGACCCTGATATTGACAGCGGCCTGAACCTTACCTTCAACACACACCAAGTGCGCGAGGTAAACTATGCACTAAGCAATACCTTTGGGTTTGGCGGCCACAATGCCACAGTCATTCTCAAAAAATATACATCGTAAGGCTCCTTGGTACTTTTTTCTAAACTGTTAAAAAGCCACGACAAGCCCTTTGTAAAATCCTTAAAAAATTTATTGGGCTTTACGCCCCGTAATGCCGATTTGTATAAGCAAGCGTTCAGGCATCACTCTGCTTCAACACGTTACGACGTGAAAGAAGGCAGGATAAGCAACGAACGTCTTGAATACTTAGGCGATGCGGTACTTAGTTCAATAATAGCCGAAGTGCTGTTTTCTACCTATCCTACTAAGGGAGAAGGATTTCTTACTGAGTTACGCGCCAAAATAGTAAGCCGTGAGAACCTGTGCGAACTTGCCCGCAAGATTGGTATTGAGGATTATCTTGAGTACGACAAAAGCATCCGCGGCAACCGCCAGATTATACGTGCCATTAGCGGCAACGCTTTTGAGGCACTAATCGGAGCTATTTATTTGGATAAGGGATACGACTTTACCAAAAAATTCATCAGTAAACGTATTATCAACCCGCACATCGATATCCATCACCTTGCCGATAAAGAGATTAACTTTAAGAGTAAATTGATTGAGTGGTGCCAAAAGAACCGTAAAACCATTGCTTTTGAAGCTCTTGAAGAACGCAGGCAAGGCAAGCAAAAAAGCTATTTGGTTAGCGTGGTAATTGATGGAGAAGAGTTTGGCAGGGGAGAAGATTTTTCTAAAAAGAAGGCTGAACAGATAGCCGCATCAAAAGCCTGCGAGGTAATATTCCGCCCTCAGTAGGTTATCAATATGTCAATTATACGGGTTTACTTTATATAGTAAAGTAATAACCACCGTTTAACCTTACCTTTGCAAAAATATGAAGTTGACTATTTGGGGAGCCGCGAGGCAGGTTACGGGAAGTATGCACCTGCTACAATTGCCCGGCGGTTATAATTTATTGGTGGATTGTGGGTTGGATTATGATCAGCAAAAGCGTTTCGGCTCATTAAGCGATATAGATTTTCCTTTCTCTCCCGCAATGATTGATGCGGTGATACTTACTCATGCCCATATCGACCATAGTGGCAATTTGCCCACATTGGTGAAGCACGGGTTCAACGGGCAAATAATCTGTACACCGGCTACGGCTGATATTACGGGACTTTTGCTTGCCGACAGCCTGAATATCATGGAGTCGGAAAGGCAAAAGAGAACCGGCAGGGGAAAGAAAAGAACAACGGTTAAAACTCCTTACACCCTTAAGCATCTTAAGCAAGCCGTTGGCAGTATGGTAACGGTGGAGTTGGGAAAACCGTTTAGTATTACCCCCGAGGCAGAACTGACCTTTTATAATGCCGGCCACATATTAGGCGCGGTGAGTGCCTTTATTAAAGTTGAGGTAGGAGGGAAGGAAACCCGCATAGGGTTCACAGGCGATTTGGGTAATTACGGCGGCCAATTGGTGCCAGACCCTCAAGCTATGCCTGAGGTGGATTATCTGGTTACAGAAAGCACCTATGGCGGCCGAAAGCACATAGCCCAGCGCACCCCCGGTGATGAACTGCTGCATTATACCAACCTTGCTTGTGTTGATTATCCCGGCAGGTTAATTATTCCGGCATTTAGCGTGGGTCGTACCCATGCCATTGCATTTACGTTTCACCAGCTTTTCAGGCAGGGTAAGCTACCCCGCGTAAAGATATTTGTTGATAGTCCCTTGGCTATAAAAACGGCCAAGCACCACCATAAATTTGTACACACCCTTAGTGCTGAGGCACAAGAGTTTTACAGGCAGTACAATGATTTGTTTGAGTTTGACCAATTAGAATTTGTACCCGATGCAAAGGACAGTGATTGGTTGAAACACCACAACGACCCCTGCATTATCATTTCGGCGGCGGGTATGGTCGAAGGCGGACGTATTCAACAACACATTCGTGATAACATAAGCAACCCTAAAGCCCATATTTTGATTGCAGGCTTTTGTGCCGAAGGTACTTTGGGGTACCGTTTGTTACAAGGCCAGCCAACTATTGCAATTAAGAACCGCGAGTTGCCTGTTTTTTCACCCATACATAAAACAGATGCGTTTAGTGCCCACCCTGATAATGAAGGTTTGATGCGCTATATAAAACAGGTGAATGGTTCCCGTACTAAAAAGATTTTGTTGGTACACGGCGAAGAAACCAGCATGATGGCTTTGCAAAAGAATTTGGTGGCCGAAGGATTGAACCATGTTGAGATACCGCAAAAAGGGCAGGTTTTTGTGATAGAATAACCCTATTTTGTAACCAAATGTTGCAAATGCAATTTTTAGGTATAACTTTCGTTTGCTGATTAACGTTTTTTTGACTTTTTTGTGCCCGTGATGTTCAAGTATTTATTGGGATTGTTTTTTGTTTTATGCTTTTTGGCCGATGCCACTGCGCAACAAATAAAGTTGCGCCGTATAAATCTGTCAAAAAAATACACGGCTACCTATAACTGTAGCGTCGACGAACTGTATAAAGTAATACAGGGCAACGATAGTATTGATGAAACCGAGTGGGTAATCTCTGACGCCACACTGGATATTGAGCAAGACATTCTTGAAAAAAAGAAAGACTACCAGTTGGTAGACTATAAGATTTTTAACTTTTTCCGTAAAGATTCAATACGCAAAGCCAACGGCATTATTGATACCATGACCAACATGGGAAAAACCCCTTTGGTGAAGGTGATATTTCAATACGACAGGAAGGGGGGCTTTTTAGGGCCAACCGTTGAGATAAACGCACAGTTGCAACAAACCCGTGATTTTAAGTACATGTATAACCGCAGCAAAAATCTGATGTTTAACATTGGCTACTTAAACAGCGCACTTGGTGATACGATGATGAAGCGAACCGATACGCTGTTCCATGCAGGGTTTGATTTAGTGATTAACCACTTGTTTAAAGTTACCATCGGTAATCGTGTGGATACATTGGGTCAAAAATGCTTCGAACTCTTTTTCAGTTCTCACGAAGGCACTTTTACAGGCTCGGATAATATGATGAAGGCACTGGGACTTTCAGCCATCCATAGCGGCTCGGCCAAAGTTCAGGGTCGTATGCTGATAGAAGAGAAAACAGGCCGTTTAGTGTTTTACGATGAGTTTGGCGACTTTGATGGTATAGTTGCTGTAAAAACCGGTGCAGAGTCGTTTAATTGGCCTTCTACCTACACTTACGAGCGCAAAATGGTATTGAATACTCTTATCAAAAAGCCGCGCAAAAAAATCTTTGGCATATTCTAATCGGCTGTTTTTCAATGTGCAGCAAACATAAATTGTAACATACGCGATATGTTATAAAAAGCCCCTGTTTTGCCCCATAACCAAAACCAAATTCTTACTTTTGCGCATCTTTTCATAATCAAATAAAAACCAGATGGACTATAGGATAGAACGCGACAGTTTGGGCGAAGTACAAGTGCCCGCTAACGTTTATTGGGCAGCACAAACCCAACGCTCACTTCAAAATTTTAAAATTGGCGGCCCCGGCGATAAAATGCCTATTGAGATTATAAAGGCATTTGCCATACTTAAAAAAGCTGCTGCACTTACTAATGCTGATTTAGGTGTTTTAGGTACTGATAAAGCTGCGCTGATAGGCAAAGTTTGCGATGAGATTTTGGAAGGCAAACTTGACGACCAGTTTCCATTGGTAATTTGGCAAACCGGTAGCGGTACCCAAAGCAACATGAACGTGAATGAGGTTGTAGCTAACCGTGGCCACGTAGTAAATGGCGGAAACCTTTTGGATGAGAAGAAAGTACTTCACCCCAACGATGATGTAAACAAATCACAATCAAGCAACGATACCTACCCCACAGCAATGCACATTGCGGCATACAAGCAAGTGGTTGAGATAACCCTGCCCGGTATGGAGATGTTGCGTGATACTTTAACAAAAAAAGCTGAGGAGTTTAAAAATATAGTAAAAATTGGTCGCACCCACTTTATGGATGCAACCCCGCTTACTTTGGGACAAGAGTTTAGCGGTTATGCACAACAAATAACCAATAGCATCCGCGCAGTTAAAAATGCCCTTGAAGCAGTGCGTGAGCTTGCACTTGGCGGAACAGCAGTTGGTACAGGCTTGAATGCGCCTGCCGGCTATGCCGAAAAAGTAGCGGATAAGATTGCACAACTAAGCGGTTATCCGTTTATAACGGCTCCTAACAAGTTTGAAAGCCTTGCCGCCCATGATGGTATGGTAGAGTTGAGCGGTGCGTTGAAACGTGCTGCAGTGGCTTTAATGAAGGTTGCAAACGATATCCGTATGCTTAGTAGCGGACCCCGTTGCGGTATTGGTGAGATTTTGATACCTGATAACGAGCCCGGCTCATCAATTATGCCCGGCAAAGTAAACCCAACCCAACCCGAAGCATTAACCATGGTGTGCGCACAGGTTATGGGTAATGATGTTGCGGTGAGCATTGGAGGTAGCAACGGTCATTTTGAGTTGAACGTATTTAAACCCCTTATTGCTGCAAACGTATTGCACAGCGCACGTTTAATAGGTGATGCCTGCGTATCGTTTAACAATAACTGTGCTGTAGGTATTGAACCTAACCTTGCTGACATTAAAAAGAATCTTGATAACTCACTAATGTTAGTTACTGCATTAAATACTCATATAGGGTACGATAATGCCGCTAAAATTGCTAAAAAAGCTCACAAAGAAGGTTCTACACTTAAGCAGGCTGCTATTGACTTAGGCCTGTTGACATCAGAGCAGTTCGACCTTTGGGTGCGTCCTGAAGACATGGTGGGCAACCTTAAATAAGTCTAATAACCTTTCATTTATAAAGTATAAACCCGGTTAAAAAATAATCGGGTTTATTTTTTTGCAATCCTGTAAAAATCAACCATTTTTAGTAGCTGTTACTGATTTTTATGAAGGAAAGTTTAAAAAAATTGGTTTTGACCTATGTTTTTTTTAAGAAAAGCATGTTTTTGTTACAACTGATATCAAATGATAGAATAAATAGCCTTAAAATAACAAAAATTTCAAATTTTTAATGATTGGGTCTGAAACTGCCACCCGTTTGCAGTATCACCAACGAAGCCGAAATTGTACGGATAGTTTCTTCCTGCTTCTCAATAATTTTTTGTTGATTCACAATGATCTCGTGATACACCTTTCGCTCGCTGGGAGTTACTGAGCCGTTACTCATTTCTTCTTCAGTCAGGCCAAGCAAGTGCGGCAGAGGCACATCCAGTATCTGCGCTATCTGCTGCAAGCGGCTCAGCGATGCTTCTGATACCTGATTTTCGATTTTAGAGTATGCTTGTTGGGTTATGCCAAGCTTTTCCGCCATATAGTCTTGACTGAACGATTTTGACATTCGTAAACGTCTTATTTCTTCTGCAATTAGTACAACCATAGTATTACAACCCTAAATAGTTGCTTACAAATATAAGTTGTGGTAATTAAAAAACGATAGTTATTACTTGCATAAGTAAATTAAACACTACTTCCATACCCTTGTTTGCGATAAACAAGAATGGTTAAAACAACTTGTGCGCCCTTCAATTGCATTAGCTTAGGCTAAAAACTACCGACAATTAGGCTGTTTATTTTTTTAAATAAGCAGCCTTTGTGTTTGCAGCCCCGTCATAAAATTGCTTAACATTATTTTAAAATTCAGGCTTTAGAAAAGCTGCCTGATGAAAAAAACGGTTATACTCTCTCCCATTGCCTAGATTGGGGATTGTACTGTTTTAATATCCGGGCGGGATTGCCGCCTACTACGCTATAGGGGGGCACGTCTTTAGTAACCACGCTGCCCCCTGCTACCACACTGTGCTTGCCAATAGTAATGCCGGCAGTTAAAACGGCATTAGCACCAATCCAAACTTCATCCTCAACAGTTATTTGGGCAGTAGTTACTTTTTGCAGGCGTATGGGTGTATTGATGTCTTCATATCCATGATTTAGGCCGCTTAATACCACATTTTGGGCTAAAATAACCTGACTGCCTACCTTCACAGGGCCAATCAGCACATTACCCAAACCAATGCGCGTATTGCTGCCTATACTCACCGGCCCTACGCCGTTGTTTACCACACTAAAATCTTCAATGGTGCTGTATTCGCCAATTTCAAAATGGTTAAAGGGTAGTACATCCATACGCACATATCGGCATATACGGGCACCCTTACCCTTTTTATGATAAAAAGGATTTACAAGCCATTGTACCCACAAACGAGGTCTTGCCTGGTTGGTAGGAATAAGCATCCAATGCACAAACTTTTTAAGTTTTGCATTGCTTTTGATTTTACTAGCTAACGACACAGTGCTAATTTAAGGGCACAATGCCGAAAAACCAATCTCAATAAAAAGTTTATATAGAGGGGGAGGCTACCGAAATTATTTTGTAGCGCCTGATTTTATTTGATCCAAAATTTTACTGAAACCTTCAGCATTGTGGTAACCCGCCACAATTTGGATGTATGTAACGTCATCCTTAGGGATTAAGAAGTACGTAGTAGGGTAACCCGATGGGCTGTTATTTGATAACATAGCGTAAAGCTGCGGGCCACTGTATGCAGTACTATCGATGTAATAAACACCTTGAGCTTCAGGGTTAAACTTAATAGGCACAAAATCTTTGTTAATCTTGTCTATGATTTCCTTTTTAGCATAGGTGTCTTTGTCCATTCTTTTGCACCAACCGCACCAATCAGTATACACATCTATTAAGCCTATTTTATCCTTGCTGCGTATCAAAGGGTAACCTGTATTCCAAGTATTCCACTTCAATTCTTCCATTGGCTCCTCTTTAAAATTAAAGGAAACCGCTGATGCAGCCATTACAAATAAGGCAACTATTTTAATCGTGTTTTTCATTAATCTATGTAATACCTCCAAAAACTATTCCACAATAAAAGTGTGTACTGCTTAGCAATATACTGCATTGGTTTTCAACAATGCAAGCCAAAACGGTGGAGAGCGGAGGTTGGTTTTTAAAGGCAAAACACCGTAGGTTTGAAAATCGTTGCCCATGGACCTGCAAAAATTTGAAATAGAAGGAGAAATAGAACACCCCAAAGGCGATAAAGAGCCAAGTATAGTGGGGCGGTTTGCTCTTTTTTTATTTGTGGTGGCTGTAGTAGGGGCGGTATTGTATTTTCCGTTTTTGCAAGACAGGTTTCCGGCACTCAAAAAAATCACAATTGGGGCAGGGGTAGATTCTGTTCAAGTAAAACAATTACATAACACAGTTGCATTTGATAGTTTAAAAAAGGCAAATGATAGTTTGGTAAAAGCAAACGAACTTTTGTTAGAAAACAGTAATACAGTTACAGGTGTATTTTACGAAGTTCAAATTGGTGCTTTTAAAAATTTTGATTTAGCGAAATACAAAAAAAATCTGGCCGATTTAAGAGGGGTAGAGGACGAAGGGTATGCTAAGATGACCTTGGGAAGATTTAGAGAACTGGACATGGCTAGAACGTTTTTAAAAGACGTGCGCGAAATGGGCTTTAAGGACGCTTGGATTGTTGCAAAAAAAGACGGTAAGCGGATACCCTTTAAGAATGAACAACTAACCGAAGAAATGCCCTGAACGTTTGATATAACAGCTTATTCTTATAAGTTTGCATAGGAATTACGAAACAGATTTTTTAACCAAGTAAAAAATATAAACAGCATGGAAAAAATAAAGGTGGCCAACCCCGTGGTGGAGATGGATGGCGATGAAATGACCCGCATTATATGGAAGTTTATCAAAGACAAACTGATACTTCCTTATATCGACGTGGATATTAAGTACTACGATTTGGGCATTGAGCACCGTGATGCTACCAACGACCAAGTAACCGTTGATGCAGCCCATGCTATATTAGAGCACCATGTGGGTATTAAATGCGCTACCATTACCCCTGATGAGGAGCGTGTGAAAGAGTTTAACTTGAAGCAAATGTGGAAATCGCCAAACGGTACTATCCGTAATATTTTGGACGGTACTATTTTCCGCGAGCCTATCGTGTGCCAAAACGTACCTCGTTTGGTGCCCAATTGGACTGCCCCTATTTGCGTTGGCCGTCATGGTTTTGGCGACCAATACCGTGCTACGGATTTGGTTACTAAGGGTAAAGGTAAGCTTACCCTAACTTTTACACCCGAAGACGGAAGCGCCCCTCAAAGTTTTGAGGTATATAATTTCAAAGGAGACGGTGTAGCCCTTGCTATGTATAATACCGACGAATCAATACGCGGGTTTGCCCACGCTTGTTTCGGACAAGCGTTGCGCAAAGGATGGCCTTTATACCTTAGCACCAAAAACACCATCTTAAAGAAATACGACGGCCGTTTTAAAGATATTTTTGAAGAGATATACCAAGCAGAGTATAAAGATAAATTTAAGGCTGCAGGCATTACTTATGAGCATCGTTTGATTGATGACATGGTAGCCAGTGCACTTAAATGGAACGGTAACTTTGTATGGGCTTGTAAAAACTACGACGGTGACGTGCAAAGCGATACTGTTGCCCAAGGTTTCGGTTCACTAGGTTTGATGACCAGTACCCTTGTTACCCCTGATGGTAAAACAATGGAAGCTGAAGCTGCACACGGTACAGTTACCCGTCACTACCGCGAACACCAAAAAGGAAACAAAACCAGTACTAACCCCATTGCAAGCATTTTTGCATGGACACGCGGCCTTGAGTTCCGTGGCCAGTTGGATGGTAACGATGCGTTGGTGAAATTCTGCCATGCCCTTGAAGAAGTGTGTGTTGAAACTGTTGAAGCCGGCCACATGACCAAAGATTTGGCAATGTGCATTTACGGTAACGATACCAAACCTGAACACTACATGTACACCGAAGACTTTTTGAGCTTGTTGGATACCAACTTGCGCAAAAAACTTACGGCTACTGCATAATTAACAGCTATTTGCTTTTGGCCTTTAGCTGTTTGCTAAAGGCCGGAAGCTAATTGCTAAAAGCCCCTCTTCATTGAACTACTTCGCCCATTACTTTTTTGACCACCAGCCCGAAAATCATTATTACAATGCAGGGTTGCTGATGCCTGATTTTGCAAGGGTGGCCGATGGAGCTAAACGCATCAATATCCACCTTGATTTTGACAGCGACGTGCACCCTACGCTTCACCAGTTGAACAAGGGCAGCCAACAGCATTATCATACCGACGCAAGGTTTCACAATTCAACATTTTTTAAGCACCAAACATCCCGCCTTGATGAGTTGTTTGCGCTGCATAACTTTCCGCGGCATAACCAACGTTTGTGGTTTCTAAGCCATATTTTGTTTGAAGTGTTGCTGGATAGAGTGCTGATACAACATCACCCCCAAAAGCTGGATGAGTTTTACGCATCATTACAAAATGTGCAGCTTGATACTGTTATTGAGTTTTTGGCGCACAGCGGCAAAGAAGGCAAAGGCCGTTTCAGCAATTTTTGGAATGGTTTTCTGGAATCGCAGTATATGCAGTATTACGTTAAAGACGAGAGCTTCTTATATTCTATCAACCGCATATTGCAGCGGGCAGCTCAGCCTGAACTGGATTTACTGCAAAGCGAAGCGTTGCTGAATATTGTACACGAAATGGAAAAGGAATTGCCCGCACAAGTATCTACACTGCAACAAGAGTTGGCATCAAAGGGTTAATCAACCAATACACTTTAAGGTTAAATCAAACTCTCCCTTAAACAGTAAAAATGAAAAGAGGCTGCCGCGGCTTAGTACGACAACCTCAATCAATAAACTCGCTATTATTTGAAAGAATAATAGACTAGCGATATACCACCAAGTGGCGGGTTTGCTGCGCTCCCCCATTGCGCAGTTGGTAGTAATAATTACCGGGTGCAAGGTCGCTCACATTCAGCCTCACCTTGTGCTTGCCATACCCGTAAGTACCCTCGGCTATCGTGCTCACCTCGCGCCCCATGTTGTCATATAGTTTCAACAAAGCGGCTCCCCCTTCCGTAAAAAACTCAATTTCAGTTTCGGTAACGGCGGGGTTAGGATAGTTTTGGCTTAGTTTTAAGCCACCCGAGAATAGTGCTGCGGTTTGTACACTGTTACTGCCCGATTTTTTGAAGATGGGCAATATGGGAAACGTTTGCAGCATAGCAGCATTTATGTCCGCGGCGCTGATTTCGAACCAATCAGCTAGCACGCTGGTATAAACACTACGAAAATCGTTTTGCATCGGCACATTATCGTTTACCGATACACTGGCCGGAATAGTGGGGTTGTTGCCCACAATACCGGGGTTCACTCCTTTGCCAAATACCAGCAAAGGCGCAGCAGCACCGTGGTCGGTACCCAAACTGGCGTTTGACTTAATACGGCGGCCAAATTCACTAAAAGTCATACCGGCTACCTTATCATCAACGCCCAGCAATTTCAAATCATCCTGAAAGGCAAAAATGGCCTCAGATACTTGTTTCAACAAGTTGGCATGAAACCCTGTTTCGTTACCGCCTGTGGTACTCACTTGGGCTGAGTGTGTGTCAAACCCTCCTATACTGGTCATGTACACGGGTGTTTTTAGCCCGCCCGCAACCAACCGCGCCACAATCTTTAATTGGTCGGCAAGGCTGTTGTTGCTTGGGTAAAGAGTTGATTTATTGGTTGCCAAATCGGCGGCAGCTTTTATGGCTGTAGAGTATTTTTGGGTTTGTTGATTAACCAACCGTACATAGGTTAGCTCATGGCCTGCAGGTGTGTTGGGTGCAGGGTCGGTAGTGCCTGTTATCAGTTGGTAAAAGCTATCGGGGTTGCTGATGGCCATTCCCATACTTACATCAGGCCCTTGGAAACCGGGTGAAACCACCGAGCCTATTTGCAGTGCCAATGGGTCGGGCATATCAACACTCGGATAGTTATCAGGGAAACCGGGATATTGTCCGTCTAAGAAACGTCCCAGCCAGCCGCTATCTAAATATTGGTTACTTTCTGAACCTGTGAGCCAGATATCAGTGGCACGGAAATGAGAAAAGTTGGGATTGGGGTAGCCCACATCCTGCACTACACTCATCAAGCCGTTATCAAACATCGTGCGTAGTCCTGCCATAGCCGGGTGAAACCCTGTAGCAGCGTGGCCGCTAAGTTTCAATACTTTGTTATCGGGTATCAATACGTTGGCTCTGGCATTTGATAGGTTGCTATATTGGTCAAGCGGTATCACAGTATTCAAACCGTCGTTACCGCCGTTCAGTTGTATAAGTACCAGCACCCGTCCGTTAAGACTGCTGCTTTGTGCCATCAGGCTCAATAGGGGCGAAGCTCCAAAAGCCTTCATCGGCAACCCGTTCACCACAAAGGGTGCAAGTGCAGCAGGGGCGGTAGTTTTTATAAAATCCCTTCTTTTCATAATGATAATGCGTATTAAAGTGGGTTATGATAACTGGTACTCGGCCAAATTCATCAGGTACTTAAACATAGTTTGCAGGCGGGTTTTCACCATGTTGGTATTATTGGTGTCACCGGGAGTAGATTTATAGGTATTCCAAACGTCGCTCCAATAGTGGTCTGACGATTGCCCCGAAAGCAGTATCGATTTCAGAAAATCTTTCTGTGTTTGCGATATCCCTATGCTAAACAGCATTAGCAGGGTGTTATCAATCAGTTTATTAGGGTCGGCAGCGTCGGTAAACTGGTCGGCAAAGGCAATTGAATCAATTATCAATGTATGGCCGTTGCGTTTGTAGCCCAGCAGCACCATCAAATCGCTTATTTGGTTACGCTTGGGCAGGGTGTCGCTGTTTATCCATAACTCATGGTATTGCGGCTCTTGATAGTAAGCGGGCCAACCTGCAACGTTAGGTGGGTCAAGCGGACTTTGCTGCATCAAAGCATTCACTCCCCACAGGTAGTTTAAAAATTGGTACTCTGTGGGCACATCAGGTGCGGGAATGCTTACATTAAATTGGCGTAGCAAGCCTATGTTAAAATCCGTGGGTGGTTTTATCACGCATCCGTGGTTGTAGGCATCATAAAAGTGTTCGCTCTTAAACAGCAATGCCAATACAGGTTTTATTTCCCAATTATTAGCCACAAATTCAGTAGCCATCGGGATAATCACATTGTTTTCAATGTCTTGGTCAATCACATAGTACACAAAAAACTTGTACAGCTTACGGCAAATGAAACGAGCCACCTCGTTGTGCTCAAAAATCATTTCAATCAGTTCGTCGGTTTCTTGCGCTCCGGCTGCTCCCGTTTTACCCGTAATGGTTTTGTTATTATAAAACGATGAGAACTGTTTGTTTCCGGTATCGTGGCGGGTATTATCAAAAAACGAGTTTATACTGGTGCGGCTGTCTCGCCATCCGGTAAGCACGCGGGCAGCGGCTTTCACATCAGCCTCGGTGTACTTACTATCGGGTCCTTTACCCAGTGTAAACAGCTCCTGCAATTCGCGGGCGTAGTTTTCATCGGGGGCAGTTTTTGTATTTACGTTTCCGTTCAGGTAACGCAACATAGCAGGGTCGGTAGTTACTGCCTTCACAAAATCTTTAAAGTTTCCCGTAGCAAAACTGCGCAACAAGGCAAGATGCTTATAGCCATAATGGGCATCGCCGTAAATATTCAGCTCAGTTGCAAAGTGGTTGTGCCAAAACAAGGTCATTTTTTCCCGCACTGTTCCGTCCTGCAGCATCAACCCCGTCCACCATGAGCGCAACGATTGTTCACGCTGGAAATTGAAATTCGGGTCAGGTGCGGCAGTTACCCACGTTTGCCCCAAAGGCACATTGGGGTCGTTGTTTTGTGCAGTACTATAATTATTAAGCGGGGGAGAGGGGGGAGTGGTGTTCACATTCAGCAGGGCATCAACCGTGGCATTCATACCGGCAGTTACCGCAGCATCCAGCATTTGTTTATTAAACCCAAAACCTGCACGGCGCAATAAATGGGCTGCCAGTGCCGGTGTCCAAGTTCCGGTAAACGTACTTACACCGGTGGCTGCTAACTCAAGGTCGGTTGGTAGCGTTTGGTTTTGGTACATTTCCTCTGGCTTTTTACCCGGCTGGTTACCATCCACCGCCAGCGCAGTTGTAGCTGTTTTTATGTGTTTGGTTAAAAAATCCCGTCTGTTCATAGGTGATAGGTTTTACCCCTTGGGGTGGTTTTGTTTTTTTTGACTGGAAAGTTTGTGAAAGGTTTACAAGCAAGATAGAATTTTTTTTGTCAAATTATTTTGCCGATGCAACAAGTGTTTTCTTTCAATGGTCATAGAGGTATCATTTGCAAGAATGAAGCAAAAGCCTTCTTAAATTGGTTAGAAATACTAAGGTAGGTTAGGTTAAGAGCTTTTTCCTTAGGCCCCTCTGTCATCATTAGCCCCCGATGCGCAGAGGGGTGGCTTTTGCTTAAATCAAGAAGCTGTCTTTTCTTCAATCCAAGTTTTATAATCAATAAACTCCAGCACTGTTGAAGGTGTTTCTGCATCGGTATTTGCAGGAAACAATTGTGAATACAAATCGGCAAACAGGGCTTTGTACTGATTGGGGAATGCCTGCCCGATTTTAGAAAAGAATTTTAACAATGTCAGTTCGTGCGGTTGTATTACGGCTACTTTGTTCACATACCGTTTGGTGCTATCAACAAAGTGGCGTAATACAAATATGTTTTGCTGCTCAAAATGAATCATCAGATTTAGCAGGCGAACTTGTATTTGCAAATCCGAGCGTTGCCCTTCAAACCGATTGTTCAACACCCTGTTCACCCAATACAATGCCCGGCTGTAATCTTTGCGCATAAAATTTATATAGGCCAATTGAAAGCTGAACGACAACAAATATTCAGGCGGCATTTTGCCTTCGTTTTCTATAATAAAGGCATCTATATTCTCAAGGTAATCTTTTTGAGCGGTGTAGTTTTTACCATCGCGGTATATTTCAAGCTCAATATTATAGGTACGCAGCAGTTGCTTCAACAAGGTTTTGTTCTCGCTCACCAGTTTCCATTGTTGGTAGTTGGCCTTTGCACGGGCTATTAGTTGCAATGCAGCGTCATACTTTTTCATAAACACAAGAAAACTAATAAGGTTATTGGCCGATGAGGCGTATAAACTCATATTGTGTTGCAGGTGTTTGGGGTTTTCTTCGAGTAAAGCCAACAACGTAAATAGCGAAGCTTCAGCGTCGGATGGTTTACCTGCGACGAGGTGCTTAAAGTAAAGCGAATTATAATGGAGCACCTTTTCTTCAATGGTTCGGGCATTGGAGGCATCGTTCAGCAGATTGTCATAAGGACTATCGGGAGTTTTTCCGGCCGAAAGTCGCGCCGTTAAGTTGTTGGTAAGCTGCCAATACCGGTTTGTTGTAAAAAGTGCCTCAATAGCCTGTTGTTGTCTTACCAAAGTGCTTTCAAACAGTTCAAAACTATTGGGGTGTGCCTGCTGCTCAATCCTGCGCTTCCACTCCAGTACTTCAAACATTCCGGCATTCAGTTCATATTCAGCGGCCAGTTTTTCAGCACGAGAAAGTTCACTCTTGCAAAGGTCGAACAACTCTTTATTAAACAGTATTTCAACGTTTCGCAATAAATCTTTCAACTCTGCATTTTTAGAGATACCTGCATGAAAATCTCGAAGACTTTTAAGAATCAATACCCGCAAGTAGTTTTTTGTTGTGTGAAGCTGTTTAGCAAATGTTTCACCTGCAAACTCCCTTTTTAGCGAAGCGCCATTGTATTGTGCTTGTTTGTCAATTGAATTAAACAGCCGTAGGTAATTGCTGCCATCGCCCATGCTGCCGCAATACAGCTTAAAGTAACGTTTTTCATTACGACTTAATGACTTTATTAGGGTAAAAAGCTCTTGATGTTTAGCCATTTAAAACATATAAAATTCAATAATAATATATTGTTTATCAATTATATATACGTTTTATAGTTAGTTTTGAAATATACGTTTTTTACTTTTTTTAACAGTATTCAATTTATCGGGCAAATACCTTTGCTTCATCAAAATCAAACAACTAATTTTAAAACAAAAAAACTATGGCAAACGCAATTAACTGGTTCGAACTACCCACCAACAATTTCGAGCGCGCAAAAGATTTTTACGGCAAAGTATTTAATACCGAGATGCAAGAAATGGATATGCAAGGTATTAAAATGGCATTTTTTCCGAGCGACCAACAAGGTGTTGGCGGTTGTATCACTCACGGCGACGGTAATAAACCAAACGCTGAAGGTGCTTTGGTGTACCTGAATGGCGGTGATGATCTTAATACTCCCTTAAACCGTGTAGAAACAGCAGGAGGTAAAGTACTTATGCCAAAAACATCTATTGGCGAAAACGGACACATGGCCATATTTATGGATACCGAAGGTAACCGTGTGGCTTTTCACTCAATGGGTTAATTCCTATAAAACCCTCACTTGATTTCAAGTGAGGGCTTTATCTAAAGGATTATTGTATTGTGAAAATGTTGGGGTAAAGTTCTAAAACACCCAGCGAGCCATAGCTCCCACACCAAAACCACCCACACTGCCGCCTACTGAGTTGCCTCTGTATTGAACAGTGGTGTAGGCAAAGGGCGCAAGGTTCAGTTTATCTTTTACAACCAAATTAACGCGTGCACCCAAGGTGTTACTCATGCGCCAATAGGTACTTGATAAATCAACTGTAAGTAAATTTACATAGGGGCTTATCGCCACATTGTCGTTGATGGGGATATGGTAACTTACCCCTTCAGGAATTACTGCCGTAAGAAGTAGCAGTGCCCAATAGCCGTCATCAAAGTTGTTGTTAGAAGCATATATAGCACCAAAGCCTGCTACAGCCCCACCACCATACAGCTTAAAATAATTAGGTCCAAATGGGTCTACCACGTACGAGATGCTGTACTCCATCGACCATCTGTCTGTTAAAAAGTAGGAGGCATTTATGCCGTAGATATTTTCAAACGCGGTGCTTTTTCCGAGCAATTGGGTTTGGTGTGCCTAGCCAAGAGCAAAGTTGCCGCGCTTAAAAGGTTGCGCCGATAGTGCCTTGCAAAGGACTATCAAGCTGCACAGAAACAGTGGTTTATAAATGCGATGCATAGGTTTGCAACGCAAAATAACATTATTTTTTGCTGCCAAACTCCATTAGGTAGGCTTTTATAAAACCGTCAAGGTCGCCGTCAAGCACCCCTTGTGCGTTGCTGGTTTCATAATCGGTTCGCACATCCTTCACCAGTTTGTATGGGTGCAATACATAACTGCGTATTTGCGAGCCCCACTCAATTTTTTTCTTACCGGCTTCAACGGCGGCTTTTGCCTCGTTGCGTTTGCGAATTTCTACCTCGTATAATTGTGAACGCAGCATTTGCAATGCGCGTTCGCGGTTGGCGCTTTGGCTGCGCTCTACCTGACAAACAACCACAATGCCCGAGGGTATGTGCTTCATCATTACCTTGGTTTCAACCTTGTTCACGTTCTGGCCGCCTGCACCGCCTGAGCGGGCTGTGGTAACTTCCAAATCGGCAGGGTTAATCTCAATTTCTATACTGTCATCCACCACCGGGTACACATATACTGATGAAAACGATGTGTGGCGACGTGCGTTGGCATCATACGGCGATATGCGCACCAAACGGTGTACACCGTTCTCGCCCTTTAGATAACCGTAGGCAAATTCTCCATCAATTTGTAATGAGCATGATTTTATACCAGCACCTTCCCCCGCTTGATAATCAAGCTCGGTTACTTTGTAGCCGTTTTTCTCGCCCCACATAATATACATACGCATCAGCATCTCGGCCCAGTCTTGGCTCTCAGTTCCGCCGGCACCTGCATTTATGTTCACAATGGCGCTCAACTGGTCTTCCTCTCCGCTTAGCATATTCCTAAACTCAAGGTCTTCAACGGCATCAAGTGTAATTTTGTATTGGGGGTCAAGCTCGTCATCCCCTGCCTCGCCTGCTTGGGCAAACTCAAACAAAACGGTCATGTCGTCAAGTTTTTGTTGCACAGCGGCAAAAGCATCCGTCCAAACCTTTTTGGTTTTTATGGCTTTAAGATGTTGTTCGGCTTTTTTGGGGTCGTCCCAAAATTCGGGACGGTGACTTACTTCTTCTTCTTCTGCAATTAATTTAAGCTTGGCATCAACGTCAAAGATACCTCCTCAAGGCCTCTACACGGCCCTTTAAATCTTTATATTGGTCGGTTGTCATAACGCTGCAAAGGTAGCGAATTTTTAACCAAAAGGCATTTTGACTTACTCCTCTTGCTCTAATACTTTTAACCGTACCTCATCAATGCGGGCACCTTCTTTTTTCAGAATGGTAATTTCAAAATGCTCAATAGTAAGGGTTTCACCTGCGTCGGGTATGTCTTCGTGGTGCGAGATAATAAACCCGCCCAAGGTGTCATAATCCCCTTCGGGTATCTCAAGCGTATAGTTTTCGTTCAGATAATCCACTTCCAACCTTGCTGAAAATTCATACTCACCGTTGCCCAATTCTTTTTCAAGCAACTCCTCCACATCGTGTTCATCGTCAATATCCCCAATAATCTCTTCAATCACATCCTCAAGAGTAACAATCCCTGCTGTGCCTCCAAATTCATCCAGTATCAGTGCGATACTTTTACGTTCGGCAGTAAATTTTTTCAGCAACTCGTTGGCCGGTGCCGATTCAGTAACCATGATAATCGGGATAAGTATGTTCTTTATCTGTTTAGGATGTTTAAACATATCCACCTGATGCACATAGCCGATAATGTTATCAATACTGTCTTTGTACACCAGTATTTTGCTATGGCCGCTCTCTAAAAAAAGTTTATACAGTTCGTCAATCGGTTCTTCTAACTCAATAGCCACCACTTCGGTGCGAGGCACCATGCAATCCCTTGCCTTTAGCTTATCAAAGTCGAGGGCGTTTTTAAACATTTCCGCATCAATATCGGCGTCCTCTTCCAAATCCATATTAGCACTCTCGGTAATGTAGTGGTCAAGGTCTAGTCGTGTAAAAGCGTAGCTTTTTTGTTTTTGCGGGCGTACACGGGTTACAAGGGCAATGATGTTTACCGAAATCCACTCTACCAACCTTGAAACGGGAATGAACAGATAGTAAAACCCTTGAAACAGCAAGGCAAAACCAAACAACATTTGGTCGGGGTTAGAGCGAAAAAGTATTTTGGGCAAGAACTCACCGAATACCAATACAAAAGCGGTAGAAATAAAGGTTTGTACCAGCAGTATCACAGCTTCGTTTTGGTAGCTTACAGGTAAAATTCCGCGGATGGCACCTTCTAAAACAGCACCCATAAAAATACCGTAAATAACCAGCACAATGTTGTTGCCTACCAGTGTAGTACTGATAAACCGTGAAGGTTCTTTAACATACACCGAAAGAATGCGGGCTATAAAAGAGCCTTGTTTGCTTTTTAACTCAATGCGCAGTTTGCTTGCAGTGATAAAAGCTATTTCTATTCCTGAAAAGAAGGCCGAAAGGGCAACGGTGATAAGTATTATAAGCCAACTACTATAATAGTCCATGCAGGGGTGTAAGGGTGACTAAGCACAAAGTAACGGTATTTTTTTTAAATACGGGTGAAACCATATTTATCAAAATTACAACAAGGAGTAGGACTTAAGTCCTACTCCTTGTTGTAATTGCAAAAGCGAGGGGTTTTAACCCTTGGCGGCAGTATGAAAATAAATTTTCTGATTTTTATGTGTGAAGTAGCTTTTATTAGAAGTGCTTGCAATTGTATGTTTGTGCGTTGGCAAATTTGTTTGACATAGCAATATTGGGGGCAGGCCCTGCGGGTAGCAGTGCAGCATTGACGCTGAAAAACAGTGGTTTAAAAGTTGCCCTGATAGATAAGGCAGGTTTCCCTCGCCACAAAACCTGCGGCGATGCCATACCCGGCCCGACACTTAAAGCACTGCGACAAATTATCCCCGATTTTAATGAAGAACTGCAACAGCTAACACTGAAGCAGTCTATTAAATATTGCCAGATTGTTGCCCCTAATAACAAGGTAATTGATATTGAATGGAAAGCAGAAGCCTACAACTCACCGCGGTTGGATTTTGACGGTTTCCTGTTCTCACAAGTAAAAAAACATACGGCTACCGAAGTTTTTGAAGGGTTTGAAGTGGGGCAGATAACCAAAGAAAACAACTTGTGGTTGCTGAAAAAACGGAACAGTGATGAGAACATCCAAGCCCGTTTTGTTATCGGGTGCGACGGTGCTAATTCAGTATTAGCAAAGTATCTTGATAACAGTCCCATCAACCGCGAGCGTTATTGCACTGCTGTTGCAGCCTACTACACAGGGATTATCAGCGATAACCTGACCAATAAATTTTACCTGTTTAATAACTACCTGCCCGGCTATTTTTGGGTGTTCCCGCTCGGAAACAATACGTTTAATGTAGGGTTTGGCATTGTAGCCAGCGAAGCGGCCAAGCACAATATTAAACTGCGCGAGGTGATGGATAGTATAATTGCCAACGAGTCTGCCGTAGCACCAATGTTTACAAACGCTATACAAACCGGTGAAGTAAAAGGATTTGGTCTGCCCATAGGTGGTAAAAATGCCCCTATTAGCGGGGAGGGGTATATGCTGGCAGGAGATGCGGCATCGTTGATTGACCCTTTACAAGGCCACGGCATTGATAAAGCCGTATATAGCGGAATGTTTGCTGCGCAAAAAGCCACAGAATGCTTTACGAACAATAATTTTTCAGTAGAATTTATAAAAGGGTACGATGATACCGTGTACGCAAAATACGGTGCAGAACTGCGCCGTAACTACCGCTTAATGCGCCTGCTAAACAAACAACCTTGGATTGTAAATGCAGCTGCCCGTTTTGCAGGTCTTTCTTGGGTAAAGAAGGCGGTATTGAAGAGGTTTTAGTTTAATTTGTTCTTTTTTGCTTGCCCAAAAAAGAACCAAAAAAAGGCAGGCTGTGAGAAATTTTCTATAAAACTACGGAACCCTCAACCTCCGACAAAACAACTTGCCCAACCGCACAAACTAACCCTCCGCTGCTAAGACCTGTTTTGTCTTTCCCCAACCCTGCTTCCTTGTTTTAAAAGAATATTTCTCAAATGCCCTCTATGCTTTCGCCTCAGCATAACGTCCTGTAAAGCGTGTGCAGTTATAAAATTGAGCGTAGGTTTGTGCGCCGGTTGCATAGCGTAATTTTTAAGAGCTAATAATGGGTGGAGAACTTTGTCTGTTTAAAAATTACCAAGCAACAGCAAATTTTATAACGGTGCTGTTTGTGTGCTGACAAAACGCCTAACAGGACGAAGGGTTTTGTTTCCTTTTGCCCCTCAAAAGGAAAATAAAATAGAAGTTTTGTTTGATCAAAACTAAACTTTCAACGGCACTAACACCCCCTCACTATAAAACGGTACAATATCCGTTACATCCAGTTTAAGGCAAGTGGGTAAATCATCAATTCCCAGCTTTTCAAAACGTTGGGCATGGTTGCTGTGGCGCATATATCCCTCAAGGTTTTGCGATGCTGTTAAAAACAAGTTCAATGCAGCTACGCAGCTGTCACTTTCAAGATTAAAATGCTCGCGGATGGTATGTAATACCGCCCCTGCAAACACCGTATCTTCAAGATTAAATTTATTCTTCCAGCCTGCACAAGCCAAAACAACGGGCTGATTCCAGCCTACCAGCCAATTACACAACGCGCTTATGTTGGTAAATGCACCCGTAACAATTTTATCAGCAGCCTTGCACTGGTGCAGGGTATAAGTGCCGTTAGTGGTGGTTAATACCACGGTTTTTCCGTTCACAATCTCGGGGGTAAAGCTTTCCGGCGAATTACCCAGTGTAAACCCTTCAGCTACCAATCCCTCACGTTCCGCTGCCACCACATAATCTTTGCCTAAATACGTTTTAGCCTCCTCAATACTTTCAATGGGTATAATCCGCTCCGCACCGTTCATAAACGCATAACACATGGTAGTAGTAGCGCGCAGTATATCAATTACCACTACTACTTTGCCCTGTAAATCGTAGTAAGGCACTAAAGCGGGCGAAAGAATGACTTCGGCAGTTGGTTTCAAAAGGGTATTGGTTAGTGGTTATCAGTTATCAGGAGGGTATGGGTTACATTTAAACAGCATTTACAATAACAGGTTAAAACCTGTTGCTTTTGTGATTACTGTTAGAAAGAAGACTTAAGTCTTCTTTCTAACAGTAATTGTATCAGTATGGGGTTTTAACCCCATGGCTTCAAGGAGATATTTTGCTTACGCGGTTGCCTTCAATACACCCAATTCGCGGCCTACCTTGGTAAAGGCAGCTACGGCTTTCTCAAGGTGATGACGGTCGTGTCCTGCTGAAATTTGCACACGGATACGCGCCAACCCTTTAGCTACCACAGGGTAAAAGAAACCAATCACATAAATACCTTCTGCAAGCAACTTATCGGCCATTTGTTGAGCCACTACCGCATCGTATAGCATGATGGGCACAATAGGGTGCACGCCGGGTTTAATATCAAACCCTGCTTTGGTCATTTCTTCGCGGAAGTATTTGGTGTTTTCTTCCAGTTTATCGCGTAGCTCAGTAGTCTCGCTCAACATATCCAACACGGCAATACTGGCACCTGTAATAGAGGGAGCAAGTGTGTTAGAAAACAAATAAGGACGAGAACGCTGACGCAACATCTCAATAATTTCTTTTTTACCTGAGGTGAAACCGCCTGATGCACCACCAAGTGCTTTGCCCAGCGTTCCGGTAATAATATCTACACGACCCATCACATTGCAGTACTCGTGCGTACCGCGACCGGTTTTACCCACAAAACCACTTGCGTGTGATTCATCAATCATCACAAGGGCTTTGTATTTATCAGCCAAGTCGCAAATTTTATCCAACTGGGCAATAGTACCGTCCATACTAAACACACCGTCAGTAACAATAATACGGTTGCGCGCACCTTGTGCTTCAATCAGTTTAGCTTCAAGGTCGGCCATATCATTGTTTTTGTAGCGGAAACGTTGAGCCTTGCACAAACGCACCCCGTCAATGATACTGGCGTGGTTCAATTCATCGCTGATAATAGCATCTTCCTCATTAAACAAAGGTTCAAACACACCTCCGTTGGCATCAAAAGCCGCTACGTACAAAATGGTGTCTTCAGTACCCAAAAACTTAGCAATCTTTTGCTCAAGTTCTTTGTGAATGTCTTGTGTACCGCAGATAAAACGTACCGACGACATACCGTACCCGTGCGAATCAATATACTGCTTAGCAGCAGCAACTACCTTTGGATGAGAAGAAAGTCCCAAGTAGTTGTTGGCACAAAAGTTTATTACCTCTTGCCCGGTGTTTAGCTTAATATCAGCTCCTTGTGGCGAAATAATAATGCGCTCTTTTTTATAAAGCCCGTTATCTTTAATGTTTTGCAGTTCTTGCTCCAATATGGGTTTTAAGGTATCGTACATAGCCGTTTTTTACTTGTTAATGATTGCGCACAAAATTATTGTTTTTAAGGAATGTATAATGGTTTGAGGGGAAATATTGAAGATTGTTTTGTAGGAAGCTCGAAAACGCTGAAAGATGCCCCTCATAAGCGAAATGCTTTCAGTCGGATTAAAATCCGGTTCTATTACAATTACCTCCCCGCGGAGGACTTAAGTCCTCCGCGGGGAGGTAATTACAAAAGCGATAGGTTTTAACCTGTCGTTTAGTTGAACAGGAAATAAATTCCTGTTCTGCGAAGGTTGTTCAGCGCGGCAGGGTTTAAAACCCTGCCGCGCTGTATAATTCCAAAGCGATAGGTTTTATACCTGTCGATAGTTTTGTCAAAACTGCTACAAGGCTTTACCCTATCTTCGCCCCCCGATGAAATACCTTTCTGTCCTTTTTACCTTGTTATTGGTTTTTACTTCGTGTTCAAAACCTCCTGAAAAGTTAGGGGTAGACAAGTTTTTTATACTCCTTAAAAACAAGCAAGTGGATAGGGTAGTGATAATAAACGATAAAGACGTTGAGTTTACCATCAAAAACAGCAAAGAGTACCCAACCGGTAAATGGTATTTATTACCCCCGCTTACCGATAAAGAAAACTTTGTACAGGAGTTTGATGCTATGCAGGCATCCATAGCGCCCGAAGAGAAGGCAATGATACGCTACGAAAGCCGCGTACCCTTTATTCGCCCGCTGTTCAACTACTTGCTGCCAATATTGGTATTTGCGGGATTAGTAGCCGGCTTTTTACGTTTACGCAAAAACAGGTAGATAATTAAACACTGCCAAAGTTGCAGATTTTTTTAACAATGGCAGCAAATGGCAAACCATTGCAACGTTTCATCCGCTTAATTTCACTTTTTATCGGTACATACTGCCACGTGGATTGGTTTTTGTGTATCGGGCTTTGTAAGTTTGATTTTTTTAAACCGGATTATATTAGATAATTTTGGAGCTTTTAGAAACATCCGAACATTTCTCAAAAGCTACCGTTAACAAGTCATAAAAACGATAATGCAGGATAACGAAAACGTGAAACGCCCTGAAAAAACTGAGGGCAATAAAAATCGCAACACAAATCCATTCAATAAACTGCCAAAAACCCCAAAACCTCCTGTAGGTCCCGGTGGCGGTCCCCGCTTCAACCTGTACTGGATTTACGCCATCGTAGCTTCGTTGCTATTAGTAATGCTGTTCTATCCCGGCTACAACAGCCCCAAACAAACCAACCCTAAAGAGGTGTTTGAGATGCTGAAAAGCCATGATATTAAGCGTATTGTGGTTGTGAATGAGAAAATAGCAGAGATATACCTTACCGAAGACGCGCTTAAAAACGAAAAATACAAAGAGAAACTAAAATCAACCGGAGGGTTGTTTGGTGAAGACCGTGCCCATTTTCAAATGGAAATATCCAACTACGAAGCCTTTAAGGCCGACTTGGATAAAACACAAACAGGTTTCTCTGATGCCGAAAAGGTATACCCTGAGGCAGAAACCCGCCGTAACTTGTTGTGGGATTTCCTTAGCGTTTTCGGGCCTATACTTATTATCGTAGTAATATTCCTGTACTTTATGCGCCGCATGGGTGGTGCTGGTGGTGGTCCCGGCTCACAGATATTCAATATTGGTAAGTCAAAAGCTCAGCTGTTTGATAAAGACACCCAAGTGAATGTAACGTTTAACGATGTTGCAGGTCTTGAAGAAGCTAAAGTAGAGGTAATGGAAATTGTAGATTTCCTTAAAAATCCTCAGAAATACACCAAATTGGGAGGTAAAATCCCCAAAGGAGCTTTATTGGTAGGCTCACCCGGTACAGGTAAAACCTTGTTGGCAAAAGCCGTAGCAGGTGAAGCCAACGTGCCTTTCTTCTCACTTTCAGGTTCTGATTTCGTAGAAATGTTTGTGGGTGTGGGTGCCTCAAGGGTACGCGATTTGTTCCGCCAAGCCAAAGAAAAAGCACCTTGTATCATAT